>JAFZMK010000305.1 GCA_017553285.1 Rhodocyclaceae bacterium | reverse complement strand
TGGGCTTCAGCCTCGTGCTCTACGCCAACGCCGCGCTGCAAGGCGCGGTGATGGGCATGCAAAAGACGCTCACCGTGCTGCGCGACGAAAAACAGGTGCTCGAATCCAGCGGTCTGGTCGCCCCCTTTGCCGAGCGCCAGCGGCTGGTCGGCAAACCGGAATGGGACGCGCTGGAAAAGCGTTACGTCTAAGCCGCCACCAGAAAACGTACAATCCCCCACACCTGAACCGCCGCCCGCAGGGCAGAGATTACGATGAAGAAAATCCGCAGCATCCTGGTTGCCAACCGCAGTGAAATCGCCATCCGCATCATGCGCGCCGCCTCTGAATTGGGCATGCGCACCGTGGCGATTTACGCCAACGAAGACCGCTTCGCCCTGCACCGCTTCAAGGCCGACGAGAGCTATCTGGTTGGCGACGGCAAAAAGCCCATCGCCGCCTATCTGGACATTGCCGACATCCTGCGCATCGCCAAACACGCCAAGGTCGACGCCATCCACCCCGGCTACGGTTTTCTGGCGGAAAACCCGGAATTTGCCGAAGCCTGCGCGCAAGCGGGCATCGTCTTCATCGGTCCGAAACCCGAAGTCATGCGCGCGCTGGGCAACAAGGTTTCCGCCCGCGCGCTGGCGCAAAAAGTGGGCGTGCCCGTGGTGCCCGCCACCGGCGCCCTGCCCCGCGAAGAAGCTGCCTGCCGCAAACTGGCTGCTGAAATTGGCTATCCGCTCATGCTCAAAGCCAGTTGGGGCGGCGGCGGGCGCGGGATGCGCGCGATTCAGAACGAGGACGAACTCTTGCCCGCCATCGAAGTTGCCCGCCGCGAAGCGGCTGCCGCCTTTGGCAACGACGAGGTCTATCTGGAAAAACTGGTGCAGCGCGCCCGCCATGTGGAAGTGCAGATTCTGGGCGACACGCACGGGCAGCGCGTGCATCTGTTTGAGCGCGATTGCTCGGTGCAGCGGCGCAACCAGAAAGTCGTCGAACGCGCCCCCGCGCCGTATCTCAGCGCCGAACAGCGCGAGGCGCTATGCGCCGCCGCCTTGAAGATTGCCGACGGCATTCAGTACACGCACGCCGGTACGGTGGAATTTTTGATGGATGCGGACACCGGCGCGTTCTACTTCATTGAAGTCAACCCGCGCATTCAGGTCGAACACACCGTCACCGAAGAAGTCACCGGCGTCGATCTGGTCAAGGCGCAGATTGCCGTCTCGGAAGGTGCGCGCATCGGGCAAAGCGATTTTCTGCCCGCGCAAGACGCCATCCACCTTTCCGGCCATGCGCTGCAATGCCGGGTGACCACGGAAGACCCGGAAAAAGGCTTCACGCCCGATTACGGCAAATTGTCCACCTACCGCAGCGCCTCCGGTGCCGGTATCCGGCTGGACGCGGGCACCGCCTACACCGGCGCGGTCATCACGCCGTTTTACGATTCGCTGCTGGTGAAAATCACCGCCCGTGGGCACGACAGCGATGAAGCCATCCGCCGCATGGGGCGCGCGCTGCGCGAATTTCGCGTGCGCGGCGTGGCAACCAATCTGGACTTTCTGGAAAACGTCATCCAGCACCCGTCGTTCAAAAACGGCGAGTGCACCACGCGCTTTATCGACAACACGCCCGAACTCTTCCACTTCAAACCGCGCCGCGACCGGGGCACGCGCCTGCTGCGCTTCGTGGGCGAAGTCACCGTCAACGGCAACCCGGAAATGAAAGGCCGCGCCCTGCCCGCGCAGCCGCTGGGCAAACCGCAACTGCCCGAAATGCCGCAAGATGCCGCCACGCCCGCCGGTACGCGCGAATTGCTGCAAAAACTCGGCGCGCAAGGTTTTGCGCGCTGGATGCGCGACGAAAAACGCCTGCTGCTCACCGACACCACGATGCGTGATGCGCACCAATCGCTGTTTGCCACGCGGATGCGCACGGCGGACATGCTCGCCGTCGCGCCCCACTACGCCCATTTGCTGCCCGAACTCTTCTCGCTGGAATGCTGGGGCGGCGCGACCTTTGACGTTGCCTTGCGTTTTCTGAAAGAAGACCCGTGGCAGCGCCTCACCAAGCTGCGCCGCGCCGTGCCCAACATCCTCTTCCAGATGCTGCTGCGCGCCTCCAACGCCGTCGGCTATACCAACTATGCCGACAACGTCGTGCGCTATTTCGTGCAGCAAGCCGCCGCGCACGGCATGGACGTGTTCCGCGTCTTTGACTCGCTCAACTGGGTGGAAAACATGCGCGTGGCGATGGACGCCGTCATTGAAACCGGCGCGCTGTGCGAAGGCACGATTTGCTACACCGGCGATTTGCTCGACCCCGCGCGCCCGAAATACAACCTCAAGTACTACGTCAGCATGGCGAAGGAACTGGAAAAAGCCGGTGCGCACATCCTCGGCATTAAAGACATGGCGGGCGTGTGCCGCCCGGCGGCGGCGCGCGAACTGGTGCGCGCGCTCAAAGAAGAAGTCGGCCTGCCCATCCACTTCCACACCCACGACACCAGCGGCGCATCCGTCGCCAGCGTGCTCGCCGCCGTGGAAGCCGGAGTCGACGCCGTCGATGGCGCCATGGACGCGATGAGCGGGCTGACCTCGCAGCCCAGCCTCGGCGCTATCGTCGCCGCGCTCGAACACACCGAGCGCGACACTGGCCTCACGCACGGGCGCATTGCGCCGTTCTCCCGCTACTGGGAAGGCGTGCGCCGCTACTACGCGCCCTTTGAAGCCGACATTCGCGCCGGCACCTCCGACGTCTACCGCCACGAAATGCCCGGCGGTCAATACACCAATTTGCGCGAACAGGCGCGCGCCATGGGTCTGGAACACCGCTGGAACGAAGTGGCGCAAGCCTATGCCGACGCCAACCAGCTCTTTGGCGACATCGTCAAGGTCACGCCCTCGTCCAAAGTCGTGGGCGATCTGGCGCTGACCATGGTCGCCAACGATTGGAGCGCGCAAGACATTGCCGACCCCGAAAAAGAAATCGCCTTCCCCGAATCCGTCGTCGCCATGATGCGCGGCGACCTGGGTTACCCGGCGGATGGCTTCCCGCCCGCCCTGCAAAAACGCATCCTGAAAGGGCAAACGCCCATCAAGGGGCGCGTGGGCGCACACCTGCCCGCCGTCGATCTGGAAGGCGAGCGCAAAAAGGCGGAAAAAGTCGTCGGTCATCATATTGATGATGCCGCGCTGGCAAGCTGGCTGATGTACCCCAAAGTCTATGCCGACTACGCCGAGCATCATCGCAAGTATGGCGATGTTTCCGTCCTGCCCACGCCGGTCTTCTTCTACGGCCTGGGCAACAAGAACGAAATGAGCGTGGAAATCGACCGGGGCAAAACGCTGGTCGTGCGCCTGCTGGGCGAGACCGACGCGCCGGAAGAAGGTGAAGCCAAACTGTTCTTTGAACTCAACGGCCAATCGCGCCCGATGCGCATCGCCCGCGCCGGAGCCAAACCCGCCAAACGCGCCCACCCCAAAGCCGAAGAAGGCAACCCCGCCCACATCGCCGCCCCCATGCCCGGCATGGTCGCCACCGTCGCTGTTCAGGTGGGGCAAAAAGTGCGCAAAGGCAGCCCGCTGCTGTCCATCGAAGCCATGAAAATGGAAACCGTCCTCAACGCCGAACGCGACGCCACCATCACCAAAATCCACGTCGCCCCCGGTGAGCGCATCGAAGCCAAGGATTTATTGCTGGAACTGTCCTGACCCACACCCCGCCACACCGCAACGCCCGCACACGCGGGCGTTTTTTTGTGCGGCAAGCGTAGCGTGGGCGACTTCTTGCTTACATGCGGCAACTGCTACTCAGCGCATTGTTCCAGCTCCATGTGTTGCACTAAGTGATATACTCATGCGCCATGAGCAAAGTATTTCGCAGCCGTCCGTTTACCCGCTGGATGCGACGTGCCGGTTTGAACGACGAGGCGCTGTTACACGCGGTCAGCGAAATGGAGCAAGGGCTGGTAGATGCCGATTTAGGAGGCGGTGTACTCAAAAAGCGCGTGGCGTTACCTGGTCGCGGCAAGCGTGCCGGTGCGCGCACCATCGTTGCCACGAGAATGGCGCAGCAGTGGTTTTTCTTGTACGGGTTTGAGAAAAATGAACGCGCCAATATCAACCGCGCGGAACTGAAAGCCTTGCAGGAATACGCCAAAACTTTGCTGGAACTGGATGCGGCGCAGTTGGCTGCGCTCGTATCCGCAGGAGAAATGACGGAGGTTGTAGCATGACGCAGGCAAAACGCAGCAGTCGCATTTTGGACGAAGTGCATGAAATGGCGCGCGGTCTGCACCGCGCAGGCGTCATCGACAAACGGCGCATGGGCGAGTTTGACGCGCTCTGCGCCGTAGGCGCACCGCCGCCCATGCCGCCGGAGCATATCCGCCAGTTGCGCGAACAGGTGCGGCTCAGTCAGGCAGTGTTCGCCGCAGTGCTCAATATCAGCGTCTCCACCGTACAGAAATGGGAAGCCGGCGCCAAGCGCCCCAGCGGAGCATCATTGCGCCTGCTGGATCTGATTGCTCGCAAAGGACTGGAAGCGGTGCTGTAAGGCGCGGTGCGCGCACCTCACGCCTGCGCGCCAAAGCTGCGCGCCTGTTCAATAAAGTCTTTCAGGTAAGCAATGTCGCGTTCGCTCTCGCGGATGCCGAGGTAGATTTGTTTGGCAACCCCGTGTTTGCCCAGGCGCACCGGGGCGATGTCGAGACGGGCGGCGTATTCTTCTACCAGCCAGCGCGGCAAGGCGCTCACGCCGCGCCCGCTGGCGACCATTTGCAGCAGAATGTCAGTGGTTTCAATCACTTTGTGACGAACAGGCGCTGGCAGGCGACGCTGCCGCCGATCGCGCGCCGTTCGCGGCACGTCAGGCCGCGCAGCGCAAGCGTTTCGCCCTGCCGCTGCTGCCGACGACGACGATTGGTTCCTTCCCGCAAACCGCCGAAATCCGCGCCGCGCGCGCAGCCTTCAAGCGCAATGAACTTGCCGCCGCAGACTACGAAGCGGCGATGAAAAAAGAGATTGCCCTCGCCGTCGCCAAACAGGAAGAACTGGGCATCGACGTGCTCGTGCACGGCGAAGCCGAGCGCAATGACATGGTGGAATACTTCGGCGAGCAACTGGCGGGCTTCTGCTTTACCGGCAACGGTTGGGTGCAATCCTATGGTTCGCGCTGCGTCAAACCGCCGATTGTCTTCGGTGACGTATCGCGCCCGCAGCCGATTTGAGGAAACCGTGCCTCGCCCCGCGTCTACTCCTCCAGCCAGTGCGTCCATATCGGGCGCTGGCCGGGCGGTAGCGGTGGACAGGTGCCGAGATCGAAGCGCGCTTTGCCGGGGGCGTGGAAGTCGGAACCTACCGACGCTTGCCAGCGCAAGCCGTGCGCCAGACGGGCGAAGCGGCGCGTGGCTTTGTCGTCGTGCGCGCTGCATACCACTTCCACCGCCGCGCCGCCGGCACCGGCAAAGGTGCGAAAGAGCGCGTCGCGCTCTTTTTGCCCCAGGCGCAAGCGTCCCGGGTGCGCCAGTACGGGTACGCCGCCGGCGCGCTGAATCCACGCCACCGCGTCCGGCACGCTCGCCCAGTCGTGCGCAACATAGCCGGGCTTGCCCGGGTTCAGGTAATGCTGGAAGACGGCTGTTTCATCCTGCCCGAAACCTTGTTCGACCATCCAGCGGGCAAAATGCGCGCGCCCGACGACCGCCGGGTTCTGCGCAAAACGCATCGCGCCTGCCAGCGCACCACGCACGCCCAGCGCCGCTTCAATGGCAGCGGCGATGCGCTCGGCACGTTTGGCGCGCCCTTCGCGCACGCGCTGCAAGCCGGCGCGCAAGGTGGCGTTGTCTGCATCTACGTCCAGCCCCACGATGTGCACGCTGGCGTCACAAAACGACGCCGAAATTTCCACCCCCGCCAGCAGGCGCAAGCCGTGATGCGCGCGTGCGCTGGCGAACGCTTCGTCCAGCCCCGCCAGGGTGTCGTGGTCGGTAAGCGCCAGCAGGCGCACGCCATTTTGCCGCGCCCGCGCGACGACCTGCGCGGGCGTGAGTACGCCGTCAGAAGCATTGGAATGACAATGCAAGTCCACGCCGCCACCGGCAAAAGAGACCACGGCGGCAAGGCGGGCTTCGGGCAAGGGGGAGGAGATGCGCAGCACGGGAACGTTCTCCCGCAACCCGCGCGCGAACGCGGGCGCGGATTGCGTTGGTCAAGTCCTGGATTTGCCCATACTATCACCACAGCAGCGGCGCCGAAGGGCTGCCCGCCCTGCCCCGCTGGCGATGCGCGGCAAACGCTGCCGGGGCGCGGGGATGGCTTCGTTTTTGACTTGCGTCAAACAAATGGCAGGAAGCCGCTTGCGCCCGCGCGCGGGGCATTTAGGATTCGCAGCGACAAATCAGCCACCCATCCGGCGCAAGCGTGTCCGGATGCTTCCCGGAAAGATTTTCCGGAATAGCCAGAGAGGTCAAAGCATGTTGCACGACGGTTGTTGTACCCCGCGCTCCCTTTGCCGCCACGCAGTTGCTGCGGCGCTGATTGTTTCTTCCTCTTCTGTCTGGGCGCAACAAGCCGCCCCCGCTGAACCTTCCCCTGTTGCGGACGCGCCGTCCTTCACTTCGGGCGTGCTGCCCGACCGCCGTCCCGAAAACGCCCCCAAAATCACCCAGGACCGTGACCTCTCCGCCCAGCAACTGGACGGGCGGCTGCACGGCGTCTCGCAGCCGTATCCGGGCAACGTGGAAGAAATTGCCCGCACCGGCGAATGGTTTGTGCCGCTGCGCCATCGCGGCATGACGCCTCCGTATGACATCCGCGACTGGCACGCGGCAAACACAAAATAACGGAGCACGACGCGGGTAAATTCACACACACAGAATGTTGCGGCACGATGGCATACCGCCGCCGGGTCGCACAGTTCGGGGACATGCCAAACAATGGCATGACGCCACGAATGGCCGCAAGGCAAGGGAGAAATCCCGATTTTTTGTACTCACTCACTTATGGAGAAAACGCAATGAAAAAAATCGCTGTTGCCGCCGCCTTGGCTCTTGGCATGTCCGTTGCCTGCGCCGCTGACGACAAACAGGAAGGCATGTCTGGCATGTCTGGTATGTCCGGCATGAGTGGTATGTCTGGCATGTCCGGCATGTCCGGCATGGAAGGCAAGCAAGAAGGCATGTCCGGCATGAGCGGCATGTCTGGCATGTCCGGCATGTCCGGCATGGAAGGCATGGAAGGCAAGAAGAAAAAATAATTTCTTCTGACTTCTCTTGAACCCGCGCCCGGATTGCCGGCTCGCTGTGCACCGGGCGCGATTTTTACCTGTCGTTCTTCGTTTTTTCCAAAGGAAAACTGGTTGCAGATGGTTTGCCGCCCCCGGCGGGCGGATTGAGGCGAGTCATGCGCTACCAGAAACAACGCGAGCCGTCCGGCATCTTCCGCCGCAGGCCGCGCGAACCCAGGAGCCATGATGCAACACGCACAAACCAAAGCGGCCCCGCTGCCCGCGCGCAGTCTCCAGAAATCCTCCCCTCTTCTCGCCCGCCTCGGTCGTCTGGGCGCGGTGCTCTCCTGTAGCTTGGCACTGGTCGCCTGCGGCTCGTCCGCAGACAGCGCCGACGCCAGCGCCACGGTGCAGGACGATGCCGCCACCGGTCAGCTCGCCCGCCCGGATTACCAGCGCGCGATGTACGACCCCATCCACTTCAAGCCTGCCATCGAATCGGCCACGGACGAGCAATGCCTTGCCTGTCACCAGGAAGTGCTGGCGCCTTCGGTGCGCACCGAATCCCTCGCCGGCGTGCAGCCTGCGCAGGTGAAAGCCTGGTATCAAGACCTTTCCACCTACGCCGGCGATCAGGAAACCTTCCACCGCCGCCACCTCGTCACGCCGTATGCCAAGCAGGTGATGGATTTGAAATGCAACACCTGTCACCAGGGCAACGACCCGCGCGAAGAAGCGCCCGGCAGCTCGGCGACCAACGCCGACGACAACCTGCGCCTGCGCAAACACGTCGACGTGGGCGAAGTTTGCCTGATGTGCCACGCCAAGATGAATTTCGAGGTGATGGGCTTGCCCGAACCGTGGCAAAAATCCAAGGCGCTGTTCAACAACGATTGCCTGATGTGTCACGCCGCCATCCGCACCAACCGCCATCAGGTCAACTTCCTCAAGCCGGAAGCCATCGAAGCTGCCGCGCAAGGCAATGGCGACGTTTGCTTCGGCTGCCACGGCGGGCGCGCCTGGTATCAGATGCTCTTCCCCTACCCGCGCCATCCGTGGCCGGGCGGTGAAGAGGTGCCCGACTGGGCGAAAGACCGTCCCACCACCTCGCTGCCGCGTTTCCTCACCGGCTTGCCCGCACAAAGCGCAGCGGCTGCCGACGCCGCGCAGCCTGCCGCCACCGAACCCACGCCCGCCGATTCCGCCGCCGACACCGGAGCACAACAATGAACAAACCCTTTGAACCTCTCGCCGCCGAGACCGCGCCCAACGAAAGCCGCCGCGATTTCCTCAAAGTCATGGGCACGGGTGCCGGTGCCGCCACGCTGAGCACCATCGGTGCCGCCGTCCTGCCCAAGGATGCGCAGGCGTTCGCCTACGAACCCTATCCGACCGATGACCAGCTCACCACCGTGGTCACTTCCTGTGCGCACAACTGCGGCTCGCGTCACGCGCTGGTCGCGCACAAAAAAGGCGACGTCATCGTGCGCCTGTCCACCGACGACGGGCGTTTCCAGAAAGGCGGCTTTTTCGGCAAGGACACCGAAGCCGAACCGCAACTGCGCGGCTGTTTGCGCGGGCGCTCCTATCGTGCCCGCCTGTATTCGCCCGAACGCCTGCTCTACCCCATGCTGCGCGTGGGCAAGCGCGGCGAAGGCAAGTTCAAGCGCGTCTCCTGGGATGAAGCGCTGGATTACGTCGCCAAAAAAATGGTCGAACTGCGCAACACCTACGGCCCCACCGCGCTGCTCGACCAAAGTTACGCCGGTGCTTCTTACGGCGTGCTGCACAAGTCTGACCAGATTGAAGGCTTGCTGGGGCGTTTCTTGGGCATGTTCGGCTGCCGCACCAATTCCTGGAGCGTGCCTTCCTATCAAGGCACCACGTTTTCCAGCCGCATGACCTTCGGCACCATTCAGGACGGCAACGAAGACGACACCTTCGCGCACTCCAAGCTCATCATCATGTGGGGCTGGAACCCCGCCTACACCTTCCACGGCGGCAACACCTTCTACTACATGCGTCTGGCCAAACAGCGCGGCTGCAAGTTCGTGCTGGTCGACCCGCAATACACCGATTCTGCCGGCGTCTATGACGCCTGGTGGATTCCCATCCGCCCGAACACCGATGCCGCCATGCTCGCCGGCATGGCGCACTACATCTTCACCAACAACCTGCAAGACCAAGACTTCATCAACAAATTCTGTCAAGGGATGGACGAAGGCACCATGCCCGAGCAGTTCAAGGACAAGGAAAACTTCAAGGACTACATCCTCGGCAAATACGACAACACGCCCAAAACGCCCGAATGGGCTGCCGAAATCTGCGGCGTACCGGCTGCCGACATCATCAAGCTGGCAGACATGTACGCCCGCACCAAACCGGCGGCACTGAAAGCCTCGTGGGCACCGGGGCGCAACTCCTACGGCGAGCAATACAACCGCATGGCCGCCGCACTGCAAGCGATGACCGGCAACATCGGCATCCTCGGCGGCTGCGCCGAAGGTGTGGGCAAAGGCTGGCACGCCGAATCGGTCGCCTATCCTTACGACGAAAACGCCAACCTCTGGTTTGCCTCCATCAAGTCAGACCGCTGGGCGCACTGCGTGCTCAACTATCCCAACGTCAAACGCGAAGAAATCGGCTGCTGGCCGCGCAATGACGAAACCGACGGCCAGATTCCCAACATCAAGGGCATTTTCTGGCAAGGTTCCGACTGGTTCAACCAGCTCACCAACATCAACAAGGAAATCCAGGCGGTCGAAAAACTCGAACTCGTCGTCTGCATGGATTCCACCATCACCCCCTCGGGCATCTGGGCGGACGTACTGCTGCCGGTGGCCACCCACTTTGAGCGCCATGACGTCGCCCTGCCGTGGTACAAGGGGCACTACTACATTCACCGCCCGAAAGTCATCGAACCGCTGGGCGAATCGCGCTCGGACTTCCAGATTTTCACCGAACTGGCCTACCGCCTCGAAGCCCTGGAACCCGAGCGGCTCAAAGACTTCGGCAAACGCTACAACCCGCGTGCCACGCGCGACTACTTCCAGAACCCCGACGAAGTCGACGAAGCCTACCTGCAAGCCTGGTGGACGGACAAAGTCCAGTACCACCAGGGCGTGACGATGAGCTGGGAAGAATTCAAAAAACTCGGCATCTACAAGTTCATCCTCGACAAACCGCACGTCGCCTTCCGCGCGCAGATTGAATCGGGCAAACCGTTTGAGACCGCCTCCGGCAAGATTGAAATCCTGTCCGGCTATCTGGCCAGCATCAAGGACTGGACGCGCACCCAGTTCGGCTACGAAATTCCCTACATCCCGAAATGGATTGAGCCGTTTGAATCGCTCAACCACGAAAAGGCCAAGGAATTCCCCTTCCACCTCATCACGCCGCACCCGCGCTGGCGCACGCACTCCATTTTCAACAACATCCCCTGGCTGCGTGAAACCTACGCGCAGGAAATCACGCTGAACGCATCGGACGCCAAACAACTCGGCGTGCGCACCGGCGACGTGGTCGAAGTCTGGAACGAACGCGGCAAATGCGTCGTCCCCGTCTACGTCACCGAGCGCTGTATGCCGCGCGTCGCCGTACTGCACGAAGGCGCGTGGATGGACGTGGTCGACGGCGTCGACCGCGCCGGCAACCCCGACTTCCTCACGCTGGACGAACCCAGCCCCGCCGGTGCCTTCGCCTACAACACCATTCTCGTCAACATCCGCAAGACCGACCTGGAACACCGCCCCGGCTGGGACCAGCTCGCCACCGCCCGTTCCCAGGTCTTCCGGCGGGATGACTAAGCCGCCGCACCGCTTCACGTCCTCCCGCAACGCCGTCCGAGATTGCCATCATGCCTGACACCAAAAAGAAACCCGTCATCAACAAGCTCTCTGCCGAAGCCAAAGCGCGCGTGCGCGCCGCCATTGAACAGCGCGACGCCAGCGTCTACCAGCCCGTCGTCCCCGACTACCAGCTTGGCTTCGTGCATAACAACGTCGAATGCCTCGGCTGCCGCGCCTGTGAAATTGCCTGTAAAGACAAAAACGGCCTGCCGCCCGGCCCGCGTTTTCGCCGTGTCATGTATATCGAAGGCGGCAGTTTTCCCGAAGTGTTCGCCTACAAGGTGAACATGAGCTGCAACCACTGCGCGCAGCCCGCCTGTCTGCCCACCTGCCCCACCGGCGCCATCTGGAAGCGCGCCGACAACGGCGTCGTCGACATCGACACCACCCTGTGCATCGGCTGCCGCCGCTGCGAAGCCGCCTGTCCCTTCGGCGCCCCGCAGTACGACCCTGCCGAAAACGTCATCAAAAAATGCAACCTCTGCATTGACGAACTGGAAGCCGACCGCAAACCCTACTGCGTGCAAGCCTGCATGAACCGCGTGCTTGATATTGGCCCCATCGAACAACTGCGCGAAGGCAAATGGGAAACGCCCGCCGTCGGCCCGCAAGACAAAGTCGTCAAACAGGTGCGCAACATGGCCAACCCCGCGCTCACCAATCCTTCCATCGTCTTCGTGCCGCACGAAAAAGGCCGCGTCTCTTGAGAGCCACCGCGCCCGCCCTCGCTGCCGACTGGCGCAAACGCAGCGCCGAAGACCTGCGCCTGTTCGCCTGGCTGCACGCCAGCGAACACACCGCCGAGACCCTCTGCCAACTGGTGCAAGGCGGCTTTCCCGCCGGTCTGGAACTGGACCCGCACCCCGAAGGCGAACGGATGCAGGCGCTGCTCGAAGCCCTCGTCGCTCTGCCCGCCGCCGAGCGCACCGCGCAAGAAGACGAACTCGCCGCCGACTACGCCGCCATCTATCTGAATCACACCGTGCGCGCCTCGCCGCACGAATCGGTCTGGCTGGACGAAGACAACCTCATGCTGCAAGCGCCCACCTTCGCCGTGCGCGCGTTTTACCGCCGCTTCGGCATCCGCGCCGACTGGCGCAAAATGGCAGACGACCACCTCAGCAACGAACTCACCTTCGTTGCCATGATGCTGGAACAAAACCACCCCGAAGCCGCACTCGGCTTTCTGCGCCAACACCTGCTCGCCTGGCTGCCCCAGTTTGCCGAGCGCGTCGCCACCCACGCCGCCACC
>JAFZMK010000304.1 GCA_017553285.1 Rhodocyclaceae bacterium | reverse complement strand
CGTGAACAAGCAGGATATTCATGGTGCAAAAGACGTGTGGGGCAAAAACTTCATTTCGGCGCATCTGCATCCGGCGTGACGGCGGTCTCCTGCGCGGGCACGGGCAGGGTTTCGTCTTCCTGCACCACCGCTGGCGGTTTGCGCCCGGCTGCGGCCAGCAGCAGGCCGACTTCGTAGAGCAGAATCATCGGGATGGCGAGCATCAGTTGCGAGACTACATCGGGCGGCGTGACGATGGCGGCGATGATGAAGGCGGCGACGATAATGTAGCGACGCGCGGCGCGCAGTTTTTCGATGCTCACCACGCCTACGCGCACCAACAAGACCACTGCCACCGGCACTTCAAAGGCGATGCCGAAGGCCAGGAACATGGTCATTACGAAGGACAAATACTGCTCAATGTCGGGCGCGGCGGTGATGCTTTTTGGCGCGACCGTGGCGATGAAGCGGAACACGGTGCGGAAAACAAAGAAATAGCAAAACACCATGCCGAGCAAAAACAGCAGCGTGCTGGCCAGCACCAGCGGCAGCGCCAGCCGACGTTCGTGCGAATACAGCCCGGGGGCAACAAACGCCCACGCTTGATAGAGCACCACCGGCAGGCACAACAAAAACGCCACCATCAGCGTGACTTTCACCGGCACGAAAAACGGTGTAACCACACCGATGGCAATCATCGTCGGCGCGGCGCCGCCCTCGCTCATGCCTTGTTGCAGGGTTTCAATCATCGGCGCGGCGAGTACGTCGTAAATGCTGTTCGCCCACGGCATCAGGCAGACGAAGACGAGCAGCACGGAGGCACCCGCACGCACGATGCGGCTGCGTAGTTCCACCAAGTGGCTGATAAAGGTTTCGCCTTGTGCTTCGCTCATGTCGTGTGGGCAGATTCTTGTTTCATCGGGTCAAACACGGGGCTGGCGGGCGCGTCTTCCACGGCAGCGGCGGCTTGCGGCGGCGCGGCAGCGGTTTGCGGCGCGGGCGTGGTTTGTGGCGCGCCAGCTTCCGCTTGCGGCACAGTGTCGTCTGCAGCGGCGGGCGCGGCGTCTGCGGTTTCCGTGGTTTCCGTGCCTGGCGGCGCGGGCGTTTGCGCTTCTTCGTCCGTCACAGTAAACGCGGCCATCGCTTCGCCCGCCTGCGCTTGCAGCGCGCGGGCGTTTTCTTCGATACCGGCAATGCCCGCGCGCAGGGAAGTTTCCAGCGCGCGCGCTTCGGCAGCCACGCTTTGATGCAGGTTTTTCATGTCTTCCAACTGCATTTCGCGCTGCACTTCGCTTTTTACCTCGGCGATGTAACGCTGCGCGCGCCCGACCACTGCGCCGATGGTGCGGGCGACCTTGGGCAGTTGTTCCGGCCCGATGACGACCAGCGCCACGACCATGACGATCAACAGTTCGCCAAAGCTGAAATCAAACATGACAGGCGGAAGGGGGCTGCGGCGGCGAGAATCAGGATTTTTCGGACGGCGCAGCAGCCTCGCGCGCCTGCCCTTCCAGCGTATTGTCCGCCTGCGCGACCTGCGCGGGTTCGGCGGTTTTTTGCTGCGGCTGCGCGCCATCATTCAGCCCGGCTTCCTGCATCCCTTCCTTGAAACCCTTGACGGCGCTGCCCAAATCCTTGCCCAGGTTGCGCAATTTTCCGGTGCCAAAAACCAGTACCACCACAATCAGGACAATCAGCCAGTGCCAGATGCTCAAAGAACCCATGTCTTGCTCTCCGTCGTTATCAATTGCCGTGCGCGCGGCAGGAAAAATCAAAAGGGCGCGCCCAAAGGCTGCGAGCCGCCCAACACGTGAATGTGCAGATGATACACCTCTTGCCCGCCGATTCTGCCGGTGTTGATGATGGTGCGAAAACCCTCGTTCAACCCCTGCTCGCGCGCCAGTTCGCTGGCTTTCACCAACATGCGCCCGAGCAGCGGCGCGTGCGCCTCACTCAATTCCGCACACGAAGCGATATGCGCGCGCGGAATGACAAGAAAATGCACCGGCGCGGCGGGCTTGATGTCGTGAAAGGCGAGCATTTCGTCATCCTGATAAAGCAGTTTGGCGGGAATCTCGCCGGCGGCAATTTTGCAGAAAATGCACTCACTCATTGCGCAATCTCCTATGTGGAAAAAACAACGGTTTCAGCGTGAATGTTTGCGCTGAAATTGGCAATCGTCAACTGGCGCGGGCGAATATGGGCAGAAATGAATGCCAGAAGCTGCAAGACGGGACGGGTGAAAGCGGGAAATAATGCCATGGTCATGACGCATCACCTGCGTTTTTCCGCCCTGCTTTGCTGCCGGAATGCGCATCAAGCCAGCGTTGCCCAAGCGCAGTCAGGCGGTAACGCTGGCTGCGGCTATTGGGCTTGTCGGGAAAAGTCATTTCAATAACGCACTGCTCCAACGCGGGCAGCAAATAGCTCTTTCGGAAATTTTCCCGATCAAACAAATCCAGCGCATCCTGAATGTCTTGCCGCGTCATTTCGCCATTCATATGCGACAAAAGCATTCCAACTTGGGGGGTAACTTGGGGGGTAACTTGCTGGGTAACTTGCTGGGTAACTTGCGGGGTAACTTGCGGGGTAACTTGCGGGGTAACTTGCGGGGTATTTGCGTCAGAAGCAATTGCCTGCGGATGTTTTGGCAGGCGAACAACAAATGCAATTCGCTCGTCGTCCGTCTCAAATAGCGGCGCAGGCGAGCCGTTGACTGCCATTTCTTTCAGAATTTTTGGCACACCGGTAGAGCGCCCTTCGGTCATGTCCAGTTCCTTGAGAAACTCCCCAATGCGCCGGTTGCGGTAGCGGCGGCTGACAAGACGCCCCGCCTGAAAATCCTCCAGCCGAATCGAGCGGTCTGGACCGGGGAAGCTCAAGATGACCAGTTCCTCATTGCTGATGCGCACCTCAATCGGCTCTCGCTCTTCATAGGAACGGTGGTAGACCGCATTGACCAAGGCTTCCTCAATGGCGGCGTAGGGGAAGTTCCAGACCCGCGTAGCCTCTGCGCGGTCGGGATGCTTGATGACTGTCTCGCGCAGGTAGTTGCGCTGGATGTAGCCCAAGGCTTCGCGCGTCATCCGCGCCAGTGGCCCTTTGAAGGTTTTTTCTTCAAAGCGGTTGCCGCCCGCACCTTCGGGAAACCAGACCACATCAATTTGCACGCCGGGGAAAAACCGCTCCGGCGCCTCATTGAAAAACAGCAGCCCCACGTTCTTGGGCCACGGCGCTTCGGTGGAGCCGCCCGCCACGTTCATCTGCCGCGCCAGCGCCTCAAGCGACAAACCCGGCGCGTGCGCCGCCAATGCGCTGCCCACATCCTGCAAAAATTCCAGCATCAGGGGTTTGGAAAGGTCTTCAATCCGCGCTGACTGGTTGTAGCGGTCGTCAAACGGCACCTTGGCGGCCAGGCTCAACAACTCCTGCTCAACTTCCCCCTTGGCTTCCACTGTGCTGCTGTAGCGCCGGACGTAATAGCGCCAGACCTTGTTGCGTCTGGCCGTCACTGCCTCCGGCGCCTTGTACGGGCGGTTTTGGCCGCCCGGCGCCCACAGCACCAGCAGCTTGCGCTCCTCAAACTCCTCAACGCTCAACACGGGGAAATACGGCGGCTGAATCAACTGGCAGTGCGCCAGCAGCTCGCGCTGGATTTTGTCCAACTGCTGCTCTGGCAAACCCAGCGGCGGAAACACCGGCTGGCCATTGGCATCGCAATCCTGCCCAATCACCACGTAGCCGCCGCCGAGGTTTTCAAAGTCGTTGGCAAAGGCGCATAGGGTGCGAATCACCGCATCCGGGTTCCAGCCCGCCTTGTATTCGATGCGCTCGCCTTCCACCGTGCGCTGGCGCAGCAGGTCATTGAGATTGATGGGCAGTTTGTTGCTCATATCAAATCATCACGCGGCAGCACGCATTTACCCTCAATGCGCCTGCTCCTGCCCGTGTGTGCGGGCGTTTTTTTCTTCGATACCGGAAACCCCTTCGCGGCGGCGCAGTTCGGCGAGGATGTCGTCTGCCGACAAGCCGAAGTGATGCGCCAGCACCAGCGAATGAAACCACAAATCGGCCACTTCCCAGACGATTTTGGCGGCATCATTTTCTTTTGCCGCCATGATGGTTTCGGCGGCTTCTTCCGCCACTTTTTTGCAGATGGTATCCGTGCCTTTGGCATACAAACTGGCAACGTAAGAGCTTTTCGGGTCGGCGCCCCGGCGCTCTGCCAGCGTATTGGACAGGCGGTGCAGCACGTCAGTGTCGGTCATAGATTTCCTCCGGATTTTTCAGCACGGGCGCATCCGCCAACCAGCCAACGCCCGGTTGGTAACGCTGGAAAAAGCAGCTTTGCCGCCCGGTGTGGCAAGCGATGCCGCCGCGTTGTTCGATTTTCAGCAGCAAAACGTCGTTGTCGCAATCGGTGCGGATTTCCCGCACCGTTTGCGTGTGACCGGATTCTTCGCCCTTGCGCCACAGCCGAGCACGCGAGCGCGACCAATACACGGCCTGCCCGGTGCGCAAAGTCTCCGCCAGCGCCTCGCGGTTCATCCAGGCGAACATGAGCACCGCGCCGCTGGCGGCATCTTGCGCGATGACCGGCATCAGCCCGTG
>JAFZMK010000303.1 GCA_017553285.1 Rhodocyclaceae bacterium | reverse complement strand
GGCAGACGTTCGGGCAGCGCGGCGAGCAGGGCGCGGGTGTAGTCGTGTTGCGGATGGTGCAACACCTGCGCCGCCGTGCCTTGTTCCACCAGCCGCCCTTGGTGCATGACGCCGATGTGTTCCGCCACTTGCGCGACAACGCCGAAATCATGCGTGATGAACAGCATCGCCATGCCGCGACTTTGCCGCAGACGCACCAGCAAGGCGAGGATTTCCGCCTGTACGGTCACATCCAGCGCAGTAGTGGGTTCGTCGGCAATGAGCAGGCGCGGGCGGCAAATCAGCGCCATGGCAATCATCACGCGCTGGCGCTGACCGCCGGAAAGACGGTGCGGATATTCGCTCAACCGCGCTTCGGCATCATCCAGCAGCACTTCTTCCAGCGCGGCGATGGCGGCGGCGCGGCGCGCGGGCGCGGTCATCTCCGGACAGTGCAGGCGCAGGGCTTCGTCGAGTTGTTCGCCGATGGTCATCACCGGATTGAGCGAGGTCATCGGTTCCTGAAAAATCATGCCGATGGCACCGCCGCGCACTGCCGCCAGCGCCTCAGGCGTGGCACCCAGCAATTCTTGCGTCTGCCCCGTGTCGTCCGTAAAGCGGATGCTGCCGCGCACCCGCGCGCGCCCTTGCGGCAGCAGACCGAGGATGGACAGCGCGGTGACCGACTTGCCGCTGCCCGATTCGCCCACCAGACAATAGGTCTGCCCGGCTTCGATGCGGATGTCCACGCCTTGCACCACGGCGTGCGCGGCATCGGGTGCGCCAAATTCGACGTGCAGACCGGCAATGTGCAGGCAGGCGGGCGCGTTCATGCGTTCTCCCCTGCGGCGTTGCGGCGGGCGGGGTCGAGCGCATCGCGCAGCGCCTCGCCCACGAGGTTGTAGGCAAACACGGTGAGAAAAATTGCCCCGCCGGGAAACACCGCCATCCACCAGTTGAAGGACGATGCCTGCACCGCCTGATTGAGCATCTGCCCCCAGGAAGGGTCATCGAGCACGCCCAGGCCGAGAAAGCTCAGTGTGGCTTCTGCCAGAATTGCCGAGGCGACGCTGAAACTGGCCGCCACCAGCACGGGCGCCATGCCGTTGGGCAGCATGTGGCGAAACAGAATGCTGGACAGCGGCAGCGCGCAAACTTGCGCCGCCTGCACAAAGGGCTGGCTGCGCAGGCGGAAAAACTCGGCGCGCACATAGCGGGCAAAGCCGGACCACGAAGTCAGCCCGATGATGACCATCATCATGTAGACCGAACGCTCGAAAAACGCCACGAACGCCAGCAGCAGAAACAGCGTCGGAATCGCCTCAAAGACTTCCACCAGCCGCATTCCGAACATGTCCACCCGCCCGCCAAACCAGCCCATCACGCCGCCCACCAGCACACCGATGACCAGCGCGATGCCGGTGGCGATAAAGCCGATGCCCAGCGCGATGCGCGAAGCGTGAATCATGCGCGAAGCAACGTCCGCACCGTTTTCTTCCGTGCCCATCCAGTGCGTGCGCCCGTCGCGGTTTTCTGCCAGCGGCGCGCGCAAGGCGGTGTCGCCAAAGTCGCGCAGATAATCCTTGGGCGAATACGGAATCGGTGCCAGCCAAAGCTGTGTGACCGCGCCTGCGCGCGCCGCTTCGCGCCAGTATTCCTGCGCGCGCATCACCGCAGACGGCACCAGCGCCTGCGCCAGCACCGCGCTCACCAGCATCGCCGCACACCACGCGCCCAGCCGCCGTGACCACGACCAGCGGCGCAACGCGGCAAACGCGCCCGTCCACAGCAGCCCCGCCAGCCACAGCCAGTCGGCCACCGTCATCGCCGCCAGCGCCGGGCTGTGCCCCACGCCGTCCATCACCACCCACAGCGGCTGTGAATTGGCCAGCCAGGGCGCGAACACCGCCGCCGCTGCCACCAGCGCAATCCACGCCAGCCCGCAGCGCGCGCTGGTGCGCGTCCACACCAGACGGCGCACGGTCTGCGCCCACGAAGGCGCGCTGTTTGCGGCGGACAAGGCGGCTTCAGTCATAGCTCACCCTCGG
>JAFZMK010000302.1 GCA_017553285.1 Rhodocyclaceae bacterium | reverse complement strand
CCATCGCCTTCTACCGTGCTCGCCCCGGCGGCAAACAGATGCCCCATCGCCACGATGGGCAGCTCGTCGCCTGCCGCGCCTAGCGCCGCGCGCTGCGCCTGTGCGGCGTGCGCCACGGCAGCGTAATGCGCGTGAATGCCTTCGGCCAGACGGCGTTCCTTGTCGGCGGTGCTCTCGTCGGGCTGGGCGCGGCGCAGGTCGCGCTCGTGCAGATAGGGCACGGCGCAGACAATCAGCTCCGGCGTGCCGTCGGGCGCGCGCAGGGTGAGCACCTCCTGTTCGGGCGTCTCTTTTGCCGCGCCGATGACATGCACATTCAGCGCCGCCAGCACATGCTGCGGCGCGTCCAGAAACGCGGGCGAATCGTGGTTGCCAGCGGTAATCACCACGTGGCGGCAGCGCCCCTGCGCCGCCAGACGGGCAAGAAAGCGGTAATACAACGCCTGCACGCGCGGCGTGGGCGTTTGCGTGTCAAACACATCGCCCGCCACCAGCAACACATCGACTTCCTGCGCCGCCAGTGTGTCCAGCAGCCAGTCCAGAAAAGCGGCAAACATCGCCTCTGGACGGCGGCCATGAAAGGCGCGCCCCAGATGCCAGTCGGACGTGTGCAACAAGGTGAGGGCAGCAGGCGGCATATAGTCAAAGTTCGCAAGCGGCAAAACGCATCAGCGCGGATTATTTGTCATAGAATGCTGCACTGCAACCTTCGACGGGGTCGGGGGATGCGCCCGAAGCACTCGTACCCCGGAAGGCAATAGAAGAATGACACTGAAAAAAGTCCCCATTGAAAAACTGCGCCCCGGCATGTACGTGCACGAGCTGGGCGGCTCGTGGATGGATCACTCCTTCTGGCGCACCCGCTTTGTGATTTCCGGCCCGGGCGACCTGCAAAAAATGCGCGAAGCCGGCTTGCGCGAAGTGGTCATTGACACCGCCAAAGGGCTGGACGTTGACGATGGCGCTTCCACCCAGCCTGCCGCGCCCGAATTGGTCGCCCCCACGCACACCGCGCCGGCACCGCGTGTATCGGTGCGCGAAGAAATCACCCGTGCCGCCGCGATTACCCGCGCCGGTGAAAAGGCGGTGCGTTCCATGTTCGCCACCGCCCGCATGGGGCGCGCGGTGAAGGCGGATTCCATGCAGCCGCTGGTCAGCGAAATTCACGACTCGGTATCCCGCAACCCGCACGCGCTGGTGGGCCTGGCGCGGCTGAAAACCAAGGACGACTACACCTACATGCACTCGGTCGCCGTCTGCGGGCTGATGACGCTGCTGGCGCGCAAAATGAACCTGCCCGAAGACATCGTGCATCGTCTGGCAATGGGCGGGCTGCTGCACGACATCGGCAAGATGACCATCCCCGATGCCATCCTGAACAAGCCCGGCAAGCTCACCGACGAAGAATTTGCCGTCATCCGCACCCACCCGAAAGCGGGCTGGCAGTTGTTGCAGGAAAACGAAATGCACGACGAAATTGTGCTGGACGTTTGCCTGCACCATCAGGAAAAGCTCGACGGCAGCGGCTATCCGGACAAACTCGCCGGCGACAAGCTCTCGCGCTACGCCCGAATCGCCGCCGTCTGCGACGTTTATGACGCCGTCACCTCGGTGCGTCCCTATAACAACGGCTGGAACCCGGGCGAAGCGCTTCGCCGCATGTTTTCGTGGAAAGGGCATTTTGACGAAGCCGTGCTGCGCGCCTTCATCAGTTGTCTGGGCATTTACCCGGTCGGCTCACTGGTGCGGATGCAATCGGCGAGGATTGGCGTCATCGTCGATCAGGGCGAAAAACCGCTGGAACCGATGGTGAAAGTGTTCTACTCCATAAAATCAAACAGCTACATCCCGCCGCAAATGCTGGATTTAAGCCGCGTGCAAGACCGCATCGCCGGCGTCGAAGACCCGGAAAAATGGCACTTCAAGGACCTCGCCACCATCTGGTCCGGCTACCACTAACTGCCCCGGTGCCGGTGCCGATGCAGGCAAACGTGCCCAATCGGCTCACACGCAAGACCATGCAAGACCTTGCTGATGGCAAGGGCGAAACGTTTGAGCGCGCGCAAGCGCTGTTCCGTCACCCGGGTATCTGAAAAACGCTCAAAGCACGCGAACAAGGCCAGTTCAAGCCCGATAGGGTGGGCAACTTGTTACTCAGAGCACGAAGGAAGGCAAAGCGCCGCGATGCTTTTTCCGCCTTCGCCCCTCCCTGCCGTTCGGTCGCGAACGAGGGAGGCGGCGGCGACGCCATGTCGCAGCGGGTATTCGCCCCATCCGCCGCAAGCGGTGTAAGCTAACGGGCGTTTTTCTCTTGCACGGAGTTTGTCCATCATGGATGCGGAAAGCCTTGCCCGTATGCGCAAAGACTATCAGCGCGCGGAACTTTCGCGCGGCAGCGCTGCGCCCGACCCGCTGGATCAGTTCCGGCGCTGGTTCGACGAGGCCGTCGCCACCGTGCCCGAGGCCAACGCGATGACGCTGGCGACCGTCGATGAAGATGGTCGCCCGTCTTCGCGTCCGGTGTTGCTGAAAAGTTTTGATGCCAACGGGCTGGTCTGGTTCAGCAATTACCACAGCCGCAAAGGGCGCGCGCTGGCGGCCAATCCGCTGGCGGCGTTGCAGTTTCATTGGGTGGAATTAGAGCGCGTGGTGCGCATCGAAGGCGGCGTGCAGCGCATCGCGGCGGAAGAATCCGATGCCTATTTTCGCTCGCGCCCGCTGCCCAGCCGCATCGGCGCCTGGGCCTCAGAACAGAGCACGGTGCTTGCCAGCCGCATGACGCTGCTTTCGCGGGTGGCCGAATACGGGCTGAAATTCGGGCTGAATCCGCCACGCCCGCAACACTGGGGCGGCTATCGCATGAGGCCGGATTACTGGGAATTCTGGCAAGGCCGCCCCTCGCGCTTGCATGACCGCATCGCCTATCAGCGCACCGAGCAAGGCACGTGGCAGCGCGTGCGGCTGTCGCCCTGATTGTTATTCGCACAAAGAATAAAAATATCGTGCAACATGCACAATGTGCATATTCCTGCCGGGGTACAGTGGCGACCACTGTCAACCACACAAGGAAACGCACATCATGAGCATCGCCAACAACGTTACCGAAGTCATCGGCAATACGCCGCTGGTTCGCCTCAACCGCCTGATCACCGGCGAGGCGACCGTCGCCGTCAAGCTGGAATACCTGAACCCCGCGCACAGCGTGAAAGACCGCATCGGCGCGGCGATGATTGCCGCTGCCGAGGCGCGCGGCGAAATCCGCCCCGACACCATCCTGATTGAAGCCACCAGCGGCAATACCGGCATCGCGCTGGCGATGGTCGCCGCGTCGCGTGGCTATCGTCTGGTGCTCACCATGCCCGAGACGATGAGCCGCGAGCGCCGCGCGCTGCTGCGCGCCTTTGGTGCCGAACTCATCCTCACGCCGGGCGCGGAAGGGATGGGCGGAGCGATTCGCAAGGCGGAAGAACTCATTGCCAGCGATTCGCGCTATCTGCCGCTGCGCCAGTTCAACAACCCCGCCAACCCCGAAGCGCACCGGCGCACTACGGCGGAAGAAATCTGGCGCGATACCGACGGCGCGGTCGACATTCTCGTCGCCGGTGTCGGCACGGGCGGCACGATTACCGGTGTGGCCGAAGTGCTCAAGGCGCGCAAACCGGGCTTTCGCGCCGTGGCGGTCGAACCGGAAGGCTCGCCGGTGCTTTCCGGCGGCGCAAAAGGCGCGCACAGCATTCAAGGCATCGGCGCGGGCTTCGTGCCCGAAGTGCTCAACACCCGCGTCTATGACGAAATTATTCCCGTCAGCAATGAAGACGCCTTCGAGTACGCGCGGCGCGCGGCGCGCGAAGAAGGCTTGCTGGTAGGCATTTCTTCGGGCGCGGCGCTGGCTGCCGCCGCGCGCCTTGCCGCCAGGCCGGAAAACGCCGGCAAGCTG
>JAFZMK010000048.1 GCA_017553285.1 Rhodocyclaceae bacterium | reverse complement strand
TCGGCGCGCAGCGCGGCGCGGAAGTTTTCGGTACAGGCGCGCCAGTATTCCGGCATTTTCGGCGTATGGCTGCGGGCGGCTGCGGCTTCTGCTTCGCGCCACAGCACTTCGGCACGCCCGATGGACACGCCCGCCTGACGGGCATACCAGGGAAGCAATTTCGGCAGGTAAGGAGTAACCGTCTTCATAATTTCTGTCCTCTGTGGGGTTTCCACCGTTTCTACCGGGTTTTCCGGCGTGCGCCACGGTCGGTGGATGTTTTTTTTGCAGCGCACAAATATTCTGCTCTTTCCCGACCCGGAATTCAAGTATTTTTGGCATTTTTCCGTTGCTTTGGTGCAACATCCGTTTTTTCCCAACGTTTTCCCCCGACCACGATGACCAACCTTTCCGCTTCCCTCAACGATGCCCAACACCGCGCAGTGACGCTGGATTCTGGCCACGCGCTGATTCTCGCCGGTGCCGGCTCGGGCAAGACGCGGGTGCTCACCACCCGTATTGCATGGTTGCTACACCAAGGTCTTGCCGCACCGCACAACGTCCTCGCCGTCACCTTCACCAACAAAGCGGCGCGGCAGATGCTCACGCGGCTGGCTGCCAGCCTGCCTTTGGGCGGCCCGCATCTGGCGCGGCAAATGTGGATTGGCACCTTTCACGGGCTGGCGCACCGGCTGTTGCGCATCCACCATCAGGCGGCGAATTTGATTCCTTCCTTCCAGATTCTCGACACCGCCGACCAGCTCGCGCTCATCAAACGCTTGCTGAAATCGAACAACATCAGCGACACCTTCATGCCGCCGCGCCAGTTGCAATACTTCATCAACCAGCACAAAGAGGCGGGGCTGCGCGCCGCCGACGTGCCCATACCCGACTCAAACTGGGAAGGCTGCTGTCTGGAACTCTTTGCGGAATACGACGCGCAATGCCAGCGCGAAGGCGTGGTCGATTTTGCCGAACTGCTGCTGCGCAGCTTTGAGCTGCTCACCCACAACCAGCCGCTGCGCGAGCACTATCAGATGCGCTTTGCGCACATTCTGGTCGACGAATTTCAGGACACCAACGTCTTGCAATACCGCTGGCTGAAACTGTTTGCGGGCGAGCAAACGCGCTTTTTCTGCGTTGGCGATGATGACCAGTCCATCTACCGCTTTCGCGGCGCGAACGTGGGCAACATGCATGATTTTGAACGCGAATTTCCCGACGCCCACCTCATCCGGCTGGAACAGAACTACCGCTCGTGCAGCAACATTCTGGACGCTGCCAACGCCATCATCGAACACAACCGCCACCGGCTGGGCAAAAACCTGTGGACCGACCGGGGCGCGGGCGAGCCGCTGCGCGTCTTCGAGGCCATGCGTGACGACGAAGAAGCGCAGTGGATTGCCAGCGAAATCAACGCCCTGCACCGCGACGGCACGGCATTGAGCGAGATTGCCCTGCTCTACCGCTCCAACGCCCAATCGCGCGTACTCGAACACACGCTGCTGGCAACCGGCATTGCCTACCGCATTCACGGCGGCCTGCGATTTTTTGAAC
>JAFZMK010000047.1 GCA_017553285.1 Rhodocyclaceae bacterium | reverse complement strand
TCGCTCACAAAGCGGCACACCTGCGCGCGTGCGGCTTGGTATTCGGCGTCTTCCGCAAGTGCTTCGGGCGAGGGGAAACGCTGGAAATCGCCGCGCAGCGCCTGAATGCGCGCGTGCGCGCCGTCGATTTCCGGCGGCTGCCAGCGGGTGAGCAGGTCGTCGGCTTCGCGCGGACTGTTGCAGACCAGCACCATGTCGCAACCGGCGCGGCGGGCGGCGTCTGCCCGCGCCAGTACGTCACCGGCAACGCTGGCGGCGCGCATGGAAAGGTCGTCACTGAAAATCGCGCCGCGATAGCCCAGCTCGCCGCGCAGCACTTCTTGCAGCCAGCGGCGGGAAAATCCGGCGGGCTGCGCGTCGACTGCCGGATAAATAACATGCGCGGGCATCACGCCGCCTAGCCGCGCGCCCAGCGCGTCTGCGCGGTAGGGTTGGGCGTCTTCTGCCAGCAGTTCGGCAAGCGGGCGTTCGTCGCGCGGCATGTCGACGTGGGAATCGGCCTCGACAAAACCGTGCCCGGGAAAATGCTTGCCCACGCAGCGCATTCCGGCGCGCGCCATGCCGTCGGTGAGCGCACCGGCCAGCCGCACCAGCAAGTGTGCATCGCGGCACAAGGCGCGGTCGCCAATGGCGCGGCTGCATCCATAGTCCAGATCCAGCACCGGGGCAAAGCTCAAATCGACGCCGTGGGCGAGCAATTCGGCAGCCAGCACCAGCCCGATGGCGTGCGCCATGACGAGCGCGAGCGGCTCGTTGCGCGCGGCCAGTTCGCCCAGCGCGCGCATCGGCGGCAAGGTGGTAAAGCCCTCGCCGCGAAAACGCTGCACGCGCCCGCCTTCGTGGTCGACGGCGATGAGCACATCGGCGCGCTCGGCGCGAATGGCATTGGTGAGCGCGCGCAACTGGGCGCTGTCGGTGAAATTGCGCGCAAACAGAATCAGACCGCCCACCAGCGCATGGCGCAGCCGCGCGCGTTCGCGCTCGGTCAATTCGGTACCGGCAACATCGCACATCACGGGCGAGCAGGTTTGCATGGGGGCGTCTCCTGAAAAAAGAACGCATGGTGACACAAAAAGCGCCGTTCTCCCGCCCGGACTTTGCTATATTGCAGCGGTTTGTTTTTCCCCCAAGGAGATGACTGTCATGCAAACCCTTCGTCCTTCGCCCTACGAGCTTTCCCGCGAGCGCACGGAGCTGTCGTTTTTCAACCAGGTGTATGTCTGGATGGCCATCGGGCTGGCGCTCACCGGCGCCGTGGCCTTTTTCACCGTGCATAACGAGGCGCTTTTCCAGATGGTCGCGCAGTGGTACATGCCGCTGATTTTGCTGGAACTGGGCGTCGTGCTCGGGCTGAGCTTTTTGATTGGCAAACTTTCCGGCGCGCAGGCTACCGCCGCCTTTGTCGGCTACGCCGCGCTAAACGGGCTGGTGCTCTCGGTGCTGCTGGCGATTTATACGCAAGCCTCGGTTGCCTCGGCGTTTTTCACCGCTTCCGGCATGTTCGCCGCCGCCGGTGCGTATGGCTATTTCACCAAACGCGATTTGAGCGGCTTCGGGCGTTTCCTGTTCATGGGCTTGGTCGGCATCCTGATTGCCTCGCTGATTAACCTGTTCTGGCAAAACTCGGCGATGCACTGGACGATTTCGGTGCTGGGTGTGTTCATCTTTGCCGGACTGACCGCCTACGACCATCAAAAACTGCGCGAAATGAGCTACGCCATCGACAGCATGGGCGCGCAAGACAGCAACAACATGCGCCGCATGGTCATCCTCGGCGCGCTGACGCTGTATCTGGACTTCATCAACCTCTTTATCTCCCTGCTGCGGCTGATGGGCGAACGCCGCTAAGCGCCCGCATCACGCACACCCAACGCCCGCCGCGCGCGGGCGTTTTTGTTGTCTGCAAGCGGGTGGTTTGTGGTGGTTGGGGCGGCGTATTCCGAGACAGTGTCCCGGATTTCCCTGCTGCGGGCGGCGGGGCGGTGCGCCCTCAACGCCCCACGTTGGGTTTTTCGCCTTTTGGCCAGAGCAGCCAGAGTTCGCCGCGTTGGTGCATTCGTCCGGCTTGCTGACCGGCTTCTTCGCCGAAGCCCCAGAAGAGGTCGACGCGGGCGGCGCCGACGATGGCGGTGCCGGTATCTTGCGCCATGACCAGACGGCGCAGCGGCGAAGAGGGGGCGTTCGGGTAGGTGGTGGCGAGGAACAAGGGCGTACCCAGCGGGATGAAGCGGCGGTCGACGGCGACACTGCGCCCGGGGGTGAGCGGCACGGAAAGCGCGCCCGCAGGCCCCAGTCCGTCGGTGGGTTTGAGCTTGAAGAAGACGAAGGCGGGGTTGACGTCGAGCAGTTCGTCGAGCCGTTCGGGGTGTTTGCGCGCCCAGTCCTTGATGCCTTGCATGGACGATTGCGAGCGGTTCAGTTCGCCTTTGCTGATTAGCCAGCCGCCAATGGAACGATAGGGGTGACCGTTGTGCTCGGCAAAGGCCACGCGCACGCGCTCGCCGCTGGGCAATTCGGCCTGACCGGAGCCTTGCACTTGCAGGAAAAAGACATCTATCGGGTCTTTCGCCCAGAGCAGCGTTTTGGCAGGAAAGGCGCTGCCCATTTCGCGGATTTGCTTGCGTGACCAGTACGGCACAACCTGCCGACCGCTGCGGGCGGTGGGGTCTTTGATGACGCGCCCGCGCAGGCGGTGGGCGCGCAGTTCGGGCACGGCATCAGCCAGATTGACGCGCACCAGGTCGCGCGGCGGACCGTAAATCGGCCATTGGTATTCGCCGCCGCGCACGCGGCTGGCTTCGATGAGCGGTTCGTAATAGCCGGTGACTTTGCTCTCCGAGGCAATCACGCGCCACGGTTGCAGGTGGCGCTCGAAAAAGGCGCGGGCGCTGGCGTCATCCGGCGTGCCGCGCTGGGCGCGCGCTTGCGTGCAGATGCTGCGCCATGCGGCGGTTTTTTTGCTCAGCGACGGGCACGATTGCAAGAACGCGCCCCAGGCTTGCGCGGCGTTGTCTTCCGCCCAGCCGGGCACGTCTGCCCAGACGGCGGCCTGCAAATGCCCTTTGCGCGTGCCTTTGGCGATGGTGGCAGTGGTGGCGTTTTCTTCTTCGACCAGTACGGGCGAATGGTCTTCCAGCAATTCGTCTTCGGCCTGGTTTTGCGGCAGCGAAGGGGCGGCGACCAGTTCGGTGTCCGGCGCTGCCTCGGCTTCGGTGTTTTGCGCCGGCGTGGTTTCGGCGGGGCGCTGCACGGCACCGGCGGCTTCGCGCGTGGTGGTGGCGGGGGCTGCGGGGGTGTTGACGGGGGCGGGCGGTTCCGAGACACAGCCGCCGCAGACCAGCGCGACGAGGGCGCAGGCCAGCCAGCGTGGGCGAGAAAATGCGGTACAGCTCATGAAGAAAACGGCGGCGTGAGAACGTTTGCGAGTATACCCGCGCAGCGCGTCGGTATCGCGGCAAATTGCGGCGGAATTTTCGGCAAATTCCGCGTTTTTGTCCGGCGGTATACTTTGCGCCCACCGCTTTTGGATTGCTGACAGGAAGCCGCCATGCCCCGTCCCGCCGCTGATGATGACCTGTTGCGCCCGCTTGTGGCGCGTCTGGATGCCTTGCTGGAATTGCTCACGCCCGCCTTGCGCGCGCCCGCACCTCCCGCGCCGGATTGGGAAAACGCCATCGCTTTTTTCTGGTGCCCCGCGCCGGGGGCAAGCAGCCTGTATGGTCGCCGCAGCCATTTGCGCGCCATTCGCACGCCACACCGCATCCGGCTGCAAGATTTGATTGACATCGACGAACAAAAAGCGCGCATGGTGCAAAACACGCGCCAGTTCGTCGCCGGTCTGCCCGCCAACAATGTGTTGCTCACCGGTGCGCGCGGCACGGGGAAATCGTCGCTGGTCAAGGCGGTGCTCAACGAATTTGCCGCCGACGGTCTGCGCCTGATTGAGCTGGACCGCGAGGGGCTGATGGATTTGCCCGAACTCATCGACTTGCTGGCCGCGCGCCCCGAACGCTTCATCCTCTATTGCGACGACCTTTCTTTTGAAGAACACGAAACCGGCTACAAGGCGCTGAAAAGCGTGTTGGATGGTTCGCTGGCGGCGCTGCCGGAAAACATCCTGATTTACGCCACCTCCAACCGCCGCCATTTGTTGCCGGAATACTTTGAGGACAACCGCGACGCCGCGCACGTCGATGGCGAGTTGCACCCGGGCGAAGCGGTGGAAGAAAAAATCTCGCTTTCCGAACGTTTCGGCCTGTGGATTTCGTTCTACCCCTTCAGTCAGGACGAATATCTGGCGATTGTTGCCCACTGGCTGCGCGCCTACGGGCTGAAAGCGCGCGACATCGACGCCGCCCGGGGCGAGGCGCTGCAATGGGCGCTGTTGCGCGGCGCGCGTTCCGGGCGCATCGCCTGGCAGTTTGCCCGCGACTACGCCGGACGTCATGCCGTGGCGAAAGCGGGCAAAGGTACCAAAGCGGGGCGGCGCACATGACGCGCATCGTGCCGGTGGCCGCCGCCGTGATTGTCCGCGACGACGGCGCGTATTTGCTCGGCCAGCGTCCGGCGGGCAGTTTTTACGCCGGGTATTGGGAATTTCCCGGCGGCAAGGTGGAGACGGGCGAACAGCCACAGCAGGCGCTGGTGCGCGAGTTGTATGAAGAACTCAACATCCGCGCCGATGCACCCGAACCGTGGCTGGTGCGCGAACATGTGTATGAACACGCGCATGTGCGGCTGCATTTTTTCCGTGTCCGCCGCTGGCGCGGGCGCATCGCCGCGCGCGTGCATTCGCGGCTGCACTGGCACGCGCCGCAAGCTACGCCGCCCGCGCCCATGCTGCCTGCCAACGCGCCGGTGTTGCGCGCGCTCACCCTGCCATCGTCCATCGGCATCACCTGCGCCGCCACACTGGGCGTGGAGACACAGTTACAACGCCTGCAAACCGCCCTGTCGCGCGGGCTGCGCTGCGTGCATGTGCGCGAGGCGCAGATGGATGCCGAGGAACTGCGCGCCTTTGCCGCCGCCGTGCGTGCGTATGCCGCGCCCGCCGGTGCGCGCGTAATGCTGCACACCGGCGGCGCACAGGATTGCGCGCACGCGCTGGCGCTGGCGCGCGAATTGCAGCTTGACGGCGTGCATCTTGCCGCCTGCCACGCCGCCGCACTGCGCGAACGTCCGGACCTGCCGTGGTGCAGCGCCGCCGCGCATAACCGCGACGAACTGCGCCGCGCTGCCACGCTGGGGTGTGACTATGCGATTTTTTCGCCCGTACACGCCACGCCCACACACCCGCACGCCACGCCCTTGGGTTGGGGCAACTTCGCCGCGCTCGCCGCCGACCTGCCCATTCCCGTCTACGCGCTCGGCGGCGTCAGCCTTGCCGACCTGCCCCGTGCCCGCGCTGCTGGTGCCCACGGCATTGCCGCGATTCGCGACATCTGGCGCTACACCGAATAGTTTTCGCCGTCTTCGGGGGCGGAAAACAGCGCCCGGTCGATGACCTTGCGGCTCAAATGCGGCGAGAGCGCCTGAATGAAATCGTATTCATAGCCGCGCAGCCAGGTGTGGCGGCGCAGCCCCAGCCGTGTCGTGCTGGTCTCAAACAAATGCGCCACGTCGCGCATCCCCAGCCGCCGGTCGGCGACCGGGTCAAAGGCGATGCGGGCAAGCAGCCCGACGCCCAGCCCCATCGAAACGTAGGTTTTGATAACGTCGGAATCGAGCGCGGTGAGGATGATGTTGGGCTTGAGACCGCGCCCGAGAAAGGCGCGGTCGACGGCGCTGCGCCCGCTGAAGGCTTCGTCGTAGGTAATCAGCGGATAGCGGGCGATGGCTTCCAGCGTCAGCGGCTCTTCGCGCAACAGCGGGTGATCGGGTGGCGTGACGATGCAGCGGTTCCACTGATGGCAGGGCAGGCTGACCAGCGCTTCGTATTCGTCCAGCGGCTCGCCAACCAGCGCCAGATCCGCGTCGGCGTTGAGCAGCATGTCTGCAATCTGGCGCGGGTTGCCTTGGTGCAGTTTGAGTTTGACTTTGGGATGGCGCGCCAAAAATTCGCCAATTACCGGCGGCAGCACGTGGCGCGCCTGCGTGTGCGTGGTGGCAATCGACAACTGGCCTTCGTCGCTGCGGCTGTATTCCGCGCCGACCTTGCGCAGGTTGTTGACTTCTTGCTGCATACGGGCGGCAATTTCCAGCACCGCCTGCCCCGGCGGTGTGATGCCGGTGAGCCGCTTGCCGTGGCGGACGAAAATATCCACCCCCAGTTCTTCTTCAAGCTGGCGGATTTGCTTGGAAACACCGGGCTGCGAGGTAAATAGCGCGTTGGCCGCCTCGGAGATGTTGAGCTTCTGGCGGGCAACTTCCAGGATGTAGCGTAATTGTTGTAGGTTCATGGCGGCAAAGCGCGGGGCAAGCGGGGTTGGGCAGAAAATGCTTCATTCTGGCAGAAACGCTGCCGCTTTGGGATGTTCGTTGGCGCATGGTGCGCGCGACGGTGTACCATCGCCCCCTTGCCGAAATTTGCAGAGGAAAGAACATGAGCCGGATGGTCCATTGCGTAAAACTGGGGCGCGAAGCCGAAGCGCTGGAACGGGCGCCGATGCCGGGTGCGCTGGGGCAGCGCATTTTTGAGAACGTCTCGAAAGAAGCCTGGCAGCAGTGGGTGCGCTATCAAACCATGCTGATCAACGAAAACCGCCTGAACCTGATGGACGTGCGGGCGCGCCAGTATCTTGCCGGGCAGATGGAAAACTATTTCTTCGGCGAAGGGGCGGATGCCGTGCAAGGCTACACACCGCCTGCCGCCTGAAGACAGCGCGGCGCAAATTCTGGGATAATCGCCTGTTTTTCCCCTTACGGCATCGAAAGGAATACAACGGTGGCAACCACGAATGCAAACGTGCGCGAAGCACTGGAAGAATTGCTGCGCACCGCACTGGGTGAAGTCGCGCCCGAATGCGCGCGCACGCTCATTCATCTGGAACGTCCCAAACAGGCCGGGCACGGCGATTTTGCCAGCAATCTGGCCATGCAGCTTGCCCGCACGCTCAAATGCAATCCGCGCGAACTGGCGCAGCGCCTGGTCGCCGCGCTGCCCGAATCGGCGCTGGTCGACAAGGTAGAAGTCGCCGGTGCCGGCTTCATCAATTTCAGCCTCTCGCAGGCGGCGCAAACCGCCGTGGTGGCTGCCGTGCTCGCTGCCGGTGAGCACTACGGGCGCGGCGCGCAGCGCGATGAGCGCATCATGGTCGAATTTGTCTCTGCCAACCCCACCGGCCCGCTGCACGTCGGCCACGGGCGCGGCGCGGCGTATGGTGCGTCGCTGGCGAATTTGCTGGAATTTGCCGGTTATGACGTGGAGCGCGAATACTACGTAAATGACGCCGGACGTCAGATGGACATTCTGGCGCTCTCCACCTGGCTGCGTTATCTGGGTTTGCATGGCGTGGACGTGCCCTTCCCGCCCAATGCCTACCGGGGCGAGTACGTCATCGACATGGCGCGCGCCGTGCGCGAACGCCACGGGGATGCCTTCGTGGTGCGCGAAATTGCGCAGGTGCTGGCGGATGTGCCGCCGCTGCCCGGCGCGGACGACACCACCGACCCTGCCAAGCGCGTGCGCGAAGCGCATCTGGACGCGCTGATTGCCAACGCCCGCCGCCTGCTGGGCGAAGGCTACGCCACCATCCACAGCATGGCGCTGTCCATCCAGTTGGAAGACTGCCGCGATGATCTGGCCGAATTTGGCGTCTATTACGACACCTGGTTTTCCGAGCGCAGCCTCTTTGACCACGACCTGATTGCCCGCGCCCTGCGCGTGCTGGAAGAAAACGGTCACCTGTATGAGCAGGATGGCGCCAGGTGGTTCCGCTCCACGCATTTTGGCGACGAAAAAGACCGCGTCGTACAGCGCGAAAACGGGCAATACACCTATTTCGCCTCCGACATTGCCTATCACCAGAACAAATTCGAGCGCGGCTTTGACCGCGTCATCAACGTCTGGGGTGCCGACCATCACGGCTACATCGCGCGCGTCAAAGGCGCGCTCACCGCGCTGGGGCTGGATGCAGAACGTTTGCAAGTGGCGCTGGTGCAGTTTGCCGTGCTCTACCGCAATGGCGAAAAAGCCTCCATGTCGACGCGCGCCGGCGAGTTTGTCACCCTGCGCCAGTTGCGCGAAGAAGTCGGCGCGGACGCCTGCCGCTTCTTCTACGTGCTGCGCAAAAGTGACCAGCATCTGGATTTTGACCTTGATCTGGCCACTTCCGAGAGCGCCGACAACCCCGTCTATTACGTGCAATACGCCCACGCCCGCATCTGCTCGGTGCTGGGGCAATGGGGCGGAAACGTGGCGGCGCTGAATGAAGCAGCGCTGGACGCGCTGACGCACCCGCGCGAACTCGCCCTGTGCACGCGCCTTGCCGCCTGGCCGGAAGTCATCGCCGCCGCCGCTGCCGATTTCGCCCCGCACGTCGTCGCCTTCTACCTCAAAGACCTCGCCGCCGATTTTCACGCCTGGTACAACGCCCAGCGGATGCTGGTGGAAGACGAAGCCACCCGGCTTGCCCGCCTCGCACTGGCCGCTGCCGTGCGCAACGTACTGGCGGGCGGGCTGGCGCTGCTGGGCGTGGAAGCGAAGCAAAGCATGTAACCGGAGAATCGCATCGTGAGCCGCAAATCGTCCTCCTCCTCTTCGTCCCGCAAATCGTCGCCCCGCGCCAAGCGCGGCAGCGGCGGCGGCATCATCGTCGGCATCTGCATCGGCATCATGCTCGGCGCCATTCTGGCGGCGGCGGTCGCCTGGATGTTGAGCAAAGACAAACCCTTTCACGAAGCCAAAAGTGCGCCGTCCATGCCGGTCGCCAGCGGTCAGCAGCCCCTCTCGCTGCCGGGGCAGCCGGGCGGGCAACCGATTGAAAAACAGGATTTCGACTTCTACAAAATCCTGCCCAATGGCGACACTTCCCGTTCCACGGCCTCGCTGGATGCCGGGCGCAACGCGCAAAGCGCCGCCCCCCTCAGCGCGGAACGTTTTTACTTACAGGTTGGCGCTTTTGAAGACCCCTCCGAGGCCGATAACATGCGTGCCATGCTTGCCCTGAACGGGCTGGACGCCATTACCCAGCGCGCCCAGTTGCCTGACGGGCGCATCGTGCACCGCGTGCGTCTTGGCCCCTTCGTGCGTCCGGAAGACATGAAGCAGACGCAATCGCGGCTGGCGCAGGCGGGTTTCACTGCCAACGTTGTCCGCTAATTCCTCACCCCCAACAAACAGGAGAAATCCACCATGCAACGTCGAACCATGCTGAAAAGACTGGGCGCACTGGCGGTTGCCGCCCCCGTCGCGGGCTGGATGGCCAGCGCCTGCGCAAAAAAGGAAGAAGACGAATTCCTCACCCTGGACAAACCCATCGCGGGCGATGACGTGCCGGCGGGCAAAATCGAAGTCATCGAATTTTTCCACTACGGCTGCCCGCACTGCCGCAAGTTTGACCCGCTGCTTTCCCAGTGGGAAAAAACCCTGCCCGAAGACGTATATTTTCACCGCGTGCCGGTTACCTGGAACAACGCCGGGCTGACCAACCTCGCCCGCGTCTATTACAGTCTGGTCGAAACCGGGCTGCTGGCGCAGTTGAGCGCGCGCGTTTTTGATGCCGTGCAAAAAGAGCGCATCGCCTTCGAGAGCGCGGAGGCGCTGCGCGCGTGGGCGGCGAAGCAGGAAGGCATTGACGAGAAAGCCGCGCAATCGCTCGCCGATATTTACGGCTCGTTCGGCATGGGTGCCAAGCTCGACCGTGGTCAGCGCATCGAGCGCGCCTATGGCGTGCGCGGCGTACCCATGGTGGCAGTAGGCGGGCGCTACACCACCTCGGGCGATCAGGTCAAAGATCACACCAACGAAGCCGTGCTGCCGGTGGTCGACGCGCTCATTGCGCGCCTGCGCAGCGGCAAGAAGCAGTAAAATCGGCAATCTGCTACGACAGCGAGGAGAAAATTCATGGCCACAATGGGTGAAAGTCGCAAACAACAGCGTTTCATCACCAGACGCCGGGGCAAGTATTGCTTCTGGGTGGAAATGGAAGGACAACTGCACCCGCTGGAAGACTTGTCCATTGGCGGTTTTGCCGTCGGCGGCGAAGCAGCGCCCGAAGCCGGCACCGAGCTGGATTTCAAACTGCGCCGCGCTGCCGATTCCGATTCCATTGCAGGGCGCGCCAAAGTGCTCAACCGCTTTCAGACAGCCGCCGGACCGCGTGCCGGCGTGCTCTTTGAAGCACTGGAAGGCGACGGCAAAGAGCGGCTGGATGAATGGCTGATTGACCATATTCTGTCGACGGCCTCCGTGCCGGTCAGCCGCGAAGACGCCCGTTCGATTGTGCACGGGCCTTCGCTGGTCTAACCGCAAGGCGTGCCCGAAAAAAAACCGGCCTGCCCGCAATCGGGCAGGTCTTTTTTTTGCCTTCGCGCAAAGACTTCGGCATAACACATTGACGGCGCAGCGCCTGCGCGATTACCTTGTAGCTGTTTTCCATGTCGACAAGGCAAAGACGATGGCAGCGTACTGGGTGGCAGCATCGATGACGATTGGCGTGGCAAGCGAACAGGCCGAAGATGCGTCTGACCGCACCACGCTGGCAATCTGGGAGACCGGGCAAGCCGGGCTGGACTGGCTGGAAGACCGCGTGCGCACCGGTCATGCGCAGGTGCTGGAAAGCGGCGATTTTCCCAGCGTCTATCTTGCCCGCGCCACCGAAGTGCTGCCCTGCTTGAAGCCCGAATGTCTTTCCCCGCAAGGCGAACTGGACCTGCGACAGGGCAACATCGCCCAGTGCCCGCCGGATGAAATCGTGCGCATCGAAGTCTGGGCGCAGGCATGAGCGCAAACCGCCCGGCGCGCGCCGCCAGCAGGGCGCAACGCCGCAAAGGCGAACGCGCCGTGCAGGCGATGGCGCGGCAGCAAAAATCGCGGAAGAAGAAACCGCAAGCAGCGAGCCGAGTTTGATGCGCAGGGGCGGACGGGCGACGGTTTCCGAAATATTGCGATTGCGAATCATGGCGAGTTTTTTGAGCTTCACTTAAACGGATCGGCATGAGAGCCTGTTCTTTCAAAACGCAGTAAATCTTTATCGACTTGATACTGATAAATCAAAATCCAGTCGGGTTCGATATGTGCATCTCGCCAGCCTTTCCAGCGTCCTTTTAAGGCGTGGTCGCTATATTCTTCCTGCAATTTTGGGTTTGTAAAAAATCGCCGTCAATCATCAAGCGCGAAGGTTTTGAGCTTTTCGATATTTTTATTGCGTTTTTCGGCGAGTTTGAGGTCTCTCTTGAACTGTCCAGAATATTCAATATTCACCGTCAAATACCCAACTGGCAGAACAAATCATCGGCATTTTGGGCAGAATAAACATCCTGTCCTTGTGCGCTTTTTTCCAATGTTTTCGACGTTAATTCATTGGGAATATCGACATCCCCTAGAAGCGAATTGTCTTCGCACAGCCTGCCAAGCATCAGGCGAACAAAATCTTCAATAGAGAGCACGCTCCTCTCTAATGCGCTCATGGCACTTGCTTGCAGGCGGTCGTCAATTTCAATTTGCAGAACTTGAGACATGGAAAACTCCTGTTTTTATCCCTTCTTTACAGCGGCAAGTATGGCTTAAATCCGCATTTTCCGCCGTTTTCGCCCTGAATATTTACCGTCCGACGGGTGAAGCACTCAGCACGCCGATGCGTGGCAATCTCCTTTTCCTTGCTGTCATTGCGAGCCGTTATGAAATAACGGCGTGGCAATCTCCCATTACGAAGAGCGAAAAACAACCGTCCACCACGAGCGAGAAAAGCGGAGGCATCATGCCCCATGCATGGCAATCTCCTTTTGATTCGTCCCTCACAAGGTATCTGGATACCTCGTAGCGGGAGATTGCCACGCCTTGAACTGTCGTTCAAGGCTCGCAATGACTGACATTTTTTAGAGATTGCCACGCAAGCTGCCTCTCGGCAGCTTGCTTGCGGCGGACGAAAGAAAAAAAATGCTTCCTTCGGACAGAAAAAATCACCTCATCTCGAGGCAAAAACCACCCAAAAATTTACCTTTCGTAAATTTTTTCTAGTTGGCAAAAATTTTTTCTGGCGGAAAGTGGCTTCCCGCAAGGGCTGCGCATAAAACTGCGAAAAAATCAATCCACGCTATTTGCAAAACGGTTATAATGCCCTTGTCCTATTTGAAGGGCATAGATTCAGGAAACAGGTTTTCTGTTTTTATTTTTACAGGAGCGGAATCGCATGATTTCAGGGGGTGATTGGAAAAAATCTGTCCATATCAAATGCATGGCAATATTTATATTGCAGCTTGCGCTCATCTATGTTGTTGCGAAATGGCTGAATGTCTATGGCGTGTTTGCAGGATTATTTTTAGTAGGATTTTGTGGAATATTGTTCGGAAGTGCAAATGCGTTTGGTCAGAAGTATGCGCCGCATAAAGTTTGCATTGGATTTACTGTATATCTCTGCGCTTCTTATATGCTGGCGAATTTTAATGGTTTTTTTACCGATGCCCGCAGGGAATATCATGAGTTGAAATCATTTTCTGGCATACTTTTTGAACCTAGTGTTTGTAATCGTAGAGGATCGTCTTGCGGCGAAAGAATATTCTTAAAAAGTCCAGAGGGAGACTCGATCGACTTGAAGAGTGGCGAGCAGTATTCTGATTTCTATTGCGACAGATTTCTTGGCGGGTCATGCAACAAAGAACTTCAAAAACATTTTGGCAAACCTTCTGTTTATTTGCGTGGGGAAGTTGTTACGGTTAAATACGCAGAATTCAGAAATTATGAAGATGCTTTTCCATTTATCACTTCAAAAGGAAGGCTTGTTTATGAAATATCGCATGACGGCAAAATTATTTACCCTCATGAGTATTTTATAGAAAAGTATTATGCTGGGAAGAAGAACTTTTTTATTTTTACCATTTTTCTGTTGGGGATCACTATTGGGTTTGGTGTTATCTATAAAAACATCAAGTAAATTTTAGCCTATGAGAAGAGGTTTTTATGGCTACAGGTAGTCATGCTGTATGGAATGACTGGGGTCGTTTATGCGGCAATCATTTTGGGTCGATGGCATCAACTTTTGTTGAAATTGGAAATGTCATAAGTTACTCGCAAAAATATAAGGAAGCGGTCAATGAAAAGGATAAAGCGGAGTATTTTAAGCAAACTGTCTTCGCCAGCCTGTTGCTGGCGGAAAATTTGACGAATCATGTAGTTGGCGCGCTAGGCAGTCCTGTCGGAGATTGGTCGGTTGCTATAACGGCGACTGAAAGACTGAGGCATAATGCAGATACATTTCGTCAGGACTGGAATAATGGTGAGATTGATGTGAATCTGGTGCAGAACATCCTTGCGGATGCATTCACTGTGTCAGGTGCGATTTTAAGCGCAACAGGTATTCCAGTTGCCGAAAAGTTTGGGCTGGGGCTATCCCTTATTGGAGATGCTATTGCTGTGATTGCTCTGAATACAGGCGAGACTGGCAAGATACCTCTGGATGAATTTCTTGACTTGGATAATCTTGAAGGTTTTGCCATGGAGAAGATTCAGCCACTATTAGATTCTCTGGAAGATATTTTGCCTGATGCGGTATGGGACGCAATCACTGGCGAGATGGACTGGAGTTATTTTGATGATTTCATCCTCGACAGTCTGCTGGATCTCTTTGGCTTGGATTGGTATAAACACGACCACACTTTCGACCAATACCTGAAGGACGGGCGGGAGTATTCGATTTACGACCCGTTGATTATCAATCTGGACGGCAAGGGCTTGAATGTTGCGTCATTCAAGAATATCGACGGCGTGATGCTGGATATTGACGGCGATGGCATCGCCAATAAAAGTTCTTGGGTGGCTGCGGGCAACGGAGTGTTGTTCTTCGATGCCAACGACAATAACCAGTTCGATGATGCAACGGAGCTGTTTTCGGATAGCCGTGTGTTGAGCAACGGGAAGGTGGCAGAAAATGGCTTTGAGGCTGCCAAGCATTACGATACGGACGGCAATCTGGTTATCGACCAGAACGATGCGGATTTCCATAAATTCAAGGTGTTGGTGGTCGATGAGAACGGTGAAGAGCATGTTTTGAGTTTGAGCGATTTGGGCATTGTTTCCCTGAATCTGAACTACGAGAACACAGACAAATACTTGGGCGACGGCAATTCCATCACGCAAATCGCCACTTACACCAAAGCCGATGGCACGACGGGGCAGATTGGCGATGTGAATTTCTCTTACGACACGGTGGATAGCCAGTATCTGACCAGTATCGATTTGAGCGATGAACTGCTGCTACTGCCCAATCTGGAAGGCGTGGGATTTTTGCGCGATTTGAATCAGGCTGCCGCAATTTCTGAGGATTTGCAAAACAAGCTGACTACCTACGCAAACTTGCAGACCAAACAGGAACAATTGGATTATCTGTTCATCTTGGCGCAGGCGTGGGCAAAAACTTCGCCGTATTACGATGAAAGTGCTTTGCAATTCAAGCCCGTCAGCACATTACTTACATTTGCGGCTTCCAGTGGGGGTTCAGGCACTCGGGTTACGCCTTCGCAATTCAAGAATATTGAAGCGGGGGTATCCAGATTCACACCCGACGAGATTTCTCAGGAAGACCTCATGAAGTTTGCGGAAATCAGGGTGAAATATGCCATTCTGAAAGAATTTCTGGGCGTGAAGTCGGATACGGTATATTTAACAAGTGCCAGCGAAGTAAGGGCTGTGATTGCCAGCGTGGAAGAAGATTTTAATAATTTAATCAATGATATGTATCAGGGCTTGTTGTTCCAGACCCGACTGAAACCTTACTGGATGGCGATGAACCTGATTATTGATGAAAATGCAATGTCCGTGCATTGGGATTTCAGCGACACAGAGCAGCTTTTCCGTGCCCGATGGGGCGAGGATTCTCTCAACGCTACCATTGATTTGGGCGAATTTTTGCAGTCTTTGCAGTGGATGGAAGGGTCTTCTTTGCTTTGCGAATGGCTGACAATCGCACAGGAGCAAGGCGTAGCCGATGCGTATTTGGCACTTTTGGGTGAAGGTGGATTCTTGCTTGATTATCAGAAGCTAGATTCCGCAGGCACGCTCAAGGGAACGGCAAAAAATGACATTCTGCAAGGCTCAGATGCCGACGACCGCCTCGAAGCGGGGGATGGCGACGATGTCATCAATGCCGCAGATGGCAACGACCGCATTTATGGGGGCAATGGCTCAGATACCATCACTGGGGGCCGTGGTAACGACGCTATTTATGACGGAAATGGCGACGACCGCGTCGATGCGGGCGATGGC
>JAFZMK010000301.1 GCA_017553285.1 Rhodocyclaceae bacterium | reverse complement strand
GCCGACAAATTCGACGGCGGCAACACCGGCCACCGCCCGCGCGTCAAGGGCGGCTATCTGCCCGTGCCGCCCGTCGACAGCCTCAACGACATCCGCGCCGCCATGGTGCTGGCGCTGACCGAATGCGGCGTGCCCGTGGAAGTGCACCACCACGAAGTCGCCACCGCCGGCCAATGCGAAATCGGCACCCGCTTCAACACGCTGGTGCGCCGCGCCGACTGGACGCAGCTGCAAAAATACGTCATCCACAACACCGCCCACCAGTACGGCAAAACCGCCACCTTCATGCCCAAGCCCATCGTCGGCGACAACGGCTCAGGGATGCACGTGCACCAATCCATCTGGAAAGACGGGCAAAACCTCTTTGCCGGCAACGGCTACGCCGGTCTGTCCGAAATGGCGCTCTACTACATCGGCGGCATCATCAAGCACGCCCGCGCGCTCAACGCCATCACCAACCCCGGCACCAACTCCTACAAGCGCCTCGTGCCGCACTTTGAAGCGCCCACCAAGCTCGCCTACTCCGCGCGCAACCGCTCCGCCTCCATCCGCATCCCCTACGTGGCGAACCCAAAAGGACGGCGCATTGAAGCCCGCTTTCCCGACCCGCTCGCCAACCCCTATCTGGCCTTCTCCGCGCTCTTGATGGCAGGGCTGGACGGCATTCAAAACAAAATCCACCCCGGCGATCCGGCAGACAAAAACCTCTACGACCTGCCGCCCGAAGAAGATGCCCAGATTCCCACCGTGTGCACCAGTCTGGAACAGGCCGTCGAATCGCTCGATGCCGACCGCGAATTTCTCACCCGTGGCGGCGTCTTTTCCAACGACTTCATCGACGCCTACCTCGCCCTCAAAATGGACGAAGTCACCCGCCTGCGCATGACCACGCACCCGGTCGAATTTGACCTCTATTACAGCCTGTAAGCCCGCCCCGCAAACGGATGCGCCCCGACGGGCGCATCCGCCGCTTCGCCCGTAGCCCCCTCTCCCGCCCGCTTCTCCTTGCCTCGCACCTTCATGACCGCACCAACCACCACGTTTACAGCCCCCCCCCCCCGCATAACACTGCGACAGCAAAACTCTCGCACCCCAAATACCGCCCCGACATCGACGGGTTGCGTGCCGTGGCGGTGCTTGCCGTTGTCGCCTTTCACGCCTTCCCGCGCTGGCTGCCGGGCGGGTTTGTGGGCGTGGATATTTTCTTCGTTATCTCGGGCTATCTGATTTCCACCATCCTGCTGGAAAACCTTGCACGCGGCACGTTCAGTTTTGCGACCTTCTACATGCGCCGCATCCGGCGCATCTTCCCGGCGCTGGCAGTGGTGTTGGCGGCAACCTTTGCCTTTGGCTGGTACAGCCTGTTTGCTGACGAATTTGCCGCGCTGGGCAAGCACATGGCGGGCGGCGCGGGCTTTGTTGCCAATATTCTGCTGTGGAAAGAGGCGGGGTATTTCGATACGGCTTCCGAACTGAAACCGCTGCTGCATCTGTGGAGTTTGGGCATTGAGGAGCAGTTCTATCTGCTTTGGCCGCTGGTGCTGTGGCTGGTGTGG
>JAFZMK010000300.1 GCA_017553285.1 Rhodocyclaceae bacterium | reverse complement strand
GCCACGCTCGCCCGCGTGCGCGAAGAAATTTACGGGATTGTTGGAGACGAAAAATGAGAAAGCGCCTGATGAGCACCAACGTTGGAACACCGCAACCGCGCCGGGTGCGCGCCGGTGCAGCAGATGAAACGCCATTGCAACAGGCGAAACGCAAGACAAAGCCCGCCGCCGATGACGCCGAAAGTGGGAAACCGGTTTCCCACCTTTATCAGGACGTGCACGGCAACCACATCCCGCAACAGGGCAGACAAGGCCCCGCCGGCCCTTTGCGCGTCTGTGAGTTGATTGCCCTCGTGCGCTACCTACATGCGGTCGACGCCGTGCATTCCTCGGACAAATGCACCGATGCGGATCGGCTCCTAATCGTGCTCGACGGCCTGCCGCGCCTGCTCTATGCGCTCTCGGGTGTGCATGAGGATATTTGGTCAGGCGCGACGATTGAGGAAGCCATCGAAGCGGCCAGTGACTACCTGCGCGCGCGCTTTGCCGATGTGGACTTGGCGGGCGAACTCGCCGCCGCCGATGACGCCCTGCACGCGCTGCTAGAACAGGTGCGGCAGTGGAGTGAGGGGGCGTTTGTTTAGAGCCTGCCCCTGGCGGCAGAGAGGATCATGGCGATAACGCAGATTGCGATGAAACCGAAGTACCCGACAAATATGCCCCACGAAACCCACAGGAACAGATTGCTTACTGCGTCGAAAAACCAGCCAATCACTGGCAAGTCTCCTGGCTTACGCCCCGTGATCACGCACCCGATGACCGTGAAGACGTAGAACAAAACGACATTCCAGAACACCGCAGCCATTGGGCTGACCTTCTCATTTTGCTTTTTCATCATGTCTGACCTCGAAACAAAAATCCGGATCAACGTAGAGACGCGCGAAGGGGTGAAAAACCTTGATGCGTTAAATGCCGCCGTCAAAAAAACACTGGAAGACATGGGGCGCGGCGAAGATTTCGTCGCACTGGAAAAGTTACGCCAAGACGCCGCAGATGGCAAGCTAAACGTTGAGAAACTGGATGGCAGTCTGCGCGAGCTTTGGACGGTGTATCAGAAGCTCGCATCGGAGGCCACAGACAAGGACTTGCTCGGAATCCGCGCCCACCATGACATTCAGGTGGAAATCGACGCTACGCGCGCAGCTTACGATCGGCTAAAAGCATCCGGCAAACTCACCAAACAAGAGCTTGCGCAGGCCGCAATGAAGATGGAAGAGCGCATCCAGGCGTTGCAGGCGCAAACGAACGGGTGGGCACAATCGCTGATAAAAGCAAAAGAGGCTCTCGCTACGATGGGCGGCGGCGGCCTCTTGATGACAAAAGTTGCAGGCGAAGCCATCCAGTTTGAATCGGCCATGACCGACGTTGCCAAAGTTGTTGATGGCACCGAAGAGCAGATGGCGGGGCTGGAAGCGCGCATCAAAGAATTGACGCGCACTATCCCGCTGGCGGCAACCGAACTGGCGCAGATTGCCGCAGCGGGCGGACAGTTGGGCGTACCCATCGAGAAGCTGGAAAAATTCGTCGACATTGCCGCCAAGATGAGCACAGCCTTTGGCATGACGGCAGAGGAAGCGGGGCAGGCGGTCGCCAAGCTCTCAAACATCTTTGG
>JAFZMK010000299.1 GCA_017553285.1 Rhodocyclaceae bacterium | reverse complement strand
GGCAAAAAAAGAGGACGGCGTGCCGTCCTCTTTGTGTTGGCGCGAAAACCTTTGCGGTTTAGCGTTTGTTGCTGTTGCGCCAGATGTTCATCTTGGCGGCGGCGGCAATCAGTTCTTCGCGGAAATCCGGGTGCGCTACGGAGATGATGCGCTCGGCTTTCTGCCACGTTGCCAGCCCTTTCAGGTTTACGATGCCGTACTCGGTGACCAGATAGTGAATGTTGGCGCGGGTGTCGGTGACGATGCTGCCTTCGGTGAGGGTGGGGCGGATGCGGCTTTGCAGCGTGCCGTCCTTGCCCTTGAAGGTGGAAGACATGCAGATGAAGCTCTTGCCGCCTTTGCTCTGATAGGCACCCAGCACGAAGTCAAGCTGGCCGCCTGCGCCGGAGATGTGCTTGGTGCCGGCAGATTCGGCATTGACCTGACCGAAGAGGTCAATATCGACCGCGTTGTTGATGGACATGAAGTTGTCGAGCTGGGAAATCGTGCGCACGTCGTTGGTGTAATTGACCGGCACGGACATGCATTTGGGGTTGCGGTGCAGGAAGTCGTAGGTTTTCTTCGTGCCCGCGCCGAAGGCGTAAGCCATGCGACCCTTGTCGATGTTTTTGCGCGCGCCGGTAATCTTGCCGGCGTTGGCAATGTCGACAAAGCCATCGACGAACATTTCAGTGTGCACGCCGAGGTCTTTGAGGTCGGAACCGGCAATCAGGCTGCCGACGGTGTTGGGCATACCGCCGATGCCCAGTTGCAGGCAGGCACCGTTGGGAATTTCGGCAACAATCATCTTGGCGACGATTTCGTCAATTTCGGTGGCGGGGATGCTGCCCAGCGTGCCGATTTCGGGGTTGTCGCCTTCGACAATCATGTCGACCATGTCGATATGCACGGCTTCTTCAAAGCCGCCCAGACACACGGGCATGTTTTTGTTGACTTCGACGATGACTTTGTCGGCCTTTTCGCAAATCGCCATCAGGTGCGAGGCGTTGGGACCGAAGTTGAAGTAGCCGTGCTCGTCCATCGGGGCGACGACGAACATGGCGACATCGACGCGCTCAACGTTGCCTTCGCGGTAAAAACGCGGCACTTCGGAATAACGGAAGGGGCTGTAGAACGCTTGGCCGGTGGCAATCATCTTGCGTTCGATGCCGGACATGTGCCAGCTATTCCAGGTGAAATGTTCGGCGGGGTTGTCGACCAGACTGATGGCAGGCGGTTGCAGGCAGATGCCGCCGCGAATGTTGATGTCCCGCAGTTCGGGTGCGCGCGCGGCCAGCGCTTTGTCCAGCGCGACCGGGTGCCCGGTGCACCAGCCGTAATCGACCCAGTCACCACTTTTGATGCATTTGACGGCTTCTGCCGCCGTGGTGAGTTTCTTCTTGTATTGCTCTTGGTAGCTCATAAAACCTCCTATGTAGTTATAGTAAAAACCCAGCGTGTGATTTTGGGCACGCAATGATATACCACTGCGCCGGGCACACACACACACCGGCGGGGAAAAATCTGGGATGATGGGCGCGCCTCATCTGGTGGAGTAAGACGGATTGTTTCGCAGAATCTGGCAAAGACTGTGTTCGCTGCGCGCAGCGCCCAAGGCGCTGCTGGCGCAGTGCGTGGCGTGGCTGCTGGCGCTGGCACTGGTGCGCGCGGGCGCGGTGCCGTTTCCGTTCGGAATGCTGGCAGTGCAGGCGGGCGCGGCGGTGGCGTTGGCGTGGGGGCTGCAAAGCGCGTGGTGGTGGTGGGGAATTCACGCGGTGTTTTCGCCGCTGGCGTGGTGGGTGAGCCGCAGTGCGGTGGCGCCGGGCTGGTATCTGGCGGCGTTTGTGTTGCTGGCGCTGTTTTACCGGGGCACGGTGCGCACGCAGGTGCCGCTGTATCTTTCCAATCGGGCGGCGATGCAGGCGCTGGCGGAACGTTTGCCCGCGCGTCCCTTGCGGGTGCTGGATTTGGGCTGCGGCACGGGCACTGTGCTGCGCGCGCTGGCGCGGCTGCGCCCGCAAGATGCGCTCGTCGGTGTGGAAAATTCGCCCGCGTTGCTGTGGATTTGCCGCTGGCGCACACGCGCGCTGCCTGCTGTGCAAGTGTGCGCGGGGGATTTTCTGGCGCAGGACTGGCGCGGCTTTGACGTGGTCTACGCTTTTCTTTCGCCCGCGCCGATGGCGGCGGTGTGGGAAAAGGCGCGGCAGGAATTGCCCGCTGGTGCCTGGCTGGTGAGCAACAGTTTTCCCGTGCCGGAAGTGGCGGCGCAATGGACGCAGGCGGTGGGGCGCGAAGGCGCGCTGCAACAGGTGCTTTACGGCTATCAGCCCAACGGGGCGGGCGAGGCAGCGGGCGCAGCGGCGCAAAAAGCGGAATAGGCGCGGCAAACCGCGCGTTTTTGGCGGGCTGCGAGGCGGGCGGCTGCGGATAATGTGAAGCTGTTCATTGGCAGCAAACGCAAGACAGGATCAGGAAATGGCGCAGATTGTTTGTGTAATCGGCAACAAGGGCGGCACAGGGAAAACCACGCTCTCGCACATGCTCTGCCAGGGGCTGGGCTTGCTGGGGCAGCGGGCGGCGTGTGTGCTGACGGACGTTTGCCGCCAGCCGCTGATTCCCGACGGGCGCCGCTACATTACGGCAGATGCGCGCACGCCGGTGGCGCTCGATAAAGTGGTCGCCAAACTGCGCACGCTGGAGCACTGGCTGGGGGTGATTGACGGCGGCGGCAACCGCACGGAAATGGACCGCCGCCTGTACGCGATTTCGGATTTGGTGCTGCTGCCGTTTCGCGATTCACACGAAGATTTGCGCACCGTGATGCAGGATTTGGAACAATTCCCGCGCGCCTTTGCCGTGCCTTCGCAATGGCCGACCAACGCTTGGCAGCGTTCGGCGGCAGACCGCGCCGTGGGCGAATTGCTGCGCCCGTACCGCCACCGCATCCTGCATCCGGTGGGGTCGCTCTCGGCTTCCAAATTGCTGCTGCAAAAACGGATTCCCGAACAGATTCCGACGCAGGTCTCCAACGCCTGCCGCGCCTTTGCCCGTCAGGTGCTGGAATTGCTGGAAATTGATTTGGGCGAAGAAGAAACCGACAGCCCGATGCAAACGACCGAAACACTCGATGAAGACGAACGCCCGATGCGGTTGCGAGGGCAGGCAAGCTAGACCATAATAAACGCCGGTCTGAAACAACAAACACGCGGAGGGACGCAATATGACTGGCTACAACCAATCCACGGGCGCTTCTGACCCGTTTGAATTTGTCCGCAATCTTTGGGGCGGCGCGGGTTTTCCCTTGCCCGGCATGGTCACGCCCACGCTCGATGCCGATGAACTGGGCAAGCGTATTTCGGAAATGCGCAGCGTGGAAAACTGGCTGCGCATGAATTTGAACATGCTGCAAATGACCATTCAGGGGCTGGAAATGCAGCAAGCCACGCTGAATGCCGTGCGCGCCATGGGCGACAGTTACCAGCAGCAGTCGATGAAAAACGCTGAAGCGGCAGCGGCAGCCGCCGCCGCCGCGCCGCAAGAGAAGGCTGACAAGGCCGGCAAAGAAGCAAAAGCGCCGCAAACCAAGGCCAAGCCTGCCGAACCAGCCTCCAACCCGTTTGCCGACATGGCCGCCGCTGCCACGGCAGCCGCTTCGATGTGGCCGTGGAAACTGATGGACAGCAGCACGGCAGCGGAGAAAAGCGCCGAAGCGGCGGCAGCGAAAAAGAAAGCCGCTGCTGCCAAAGCCAAAAAACCCGCTGCGGCGGCGGCGAAGGCAAAAGCCGCGCCTGCGCGCAAAACCACGACCACTTCCCGCACCACGCCCAAACGCTAAGCGGCGCGGCGCGTGCAAAAACACGGCGGGGCGCGTAATGCGCCCCGTTTTTTGTTGGCAGTGCGTGGGGATGTCAGAGCATCTCTGGCGTGACGACGGTGCGCAAAAAAAGCTGCGTTTGCCCGTCGCGTTCGCGCCGCGAAAACCACCACAGCGCGCCTTTGCGGATGGTCAGCGGATACGGTTTGCCGGTGAGCAGCAGCGCGGCCAGCTCACCCAGTTGCGGTTGATGGCCGACGAGCAGGACGGGGTCGTGCACATCCGGCCAGCCGATGGCGGCGAGCGCCTCTTGCGCGCTGTAACCCAAGCCCAGTTCCAGCAGCACGGTGTGGTGCTTGCTGAACGCGGCGGCGGTGGTCGTGGTGCGCACGGCGGGGCTGGTGAGCACGCGCAGATTGCGCGGCTGGTGTTCGCGCAGCCAGCGGGCAACCCGTTTTGCCTGCCGCTTGCCGCGCGCGGAAAGCGGGCGTTTGTGGTCGGGTTCGCCGTCGAGGGCTTCGGCGTGGCGCCAGAGCAGCAAGTCCATGTGTGAGCCTCCTTTATTTGTTGTAGAGACGGTCTTCGGCGGTAGCTTCGCGCCAGGCGGCTTCATCCGCGCGGGCGGGCAGGTCGAGGTCGGCGGGCGTGGCATCGGGTGAATCGACCCATTCGCGCAGCAGCGGACCGCCGTTGATTAAATCAATGGCCAGACGGTCGTGCTCGTATTCGTAGGCGAAGTTTTCCCGCCAGATGGGATAGTCCGGACGCAGCTTGCGCAGCGCGCGCAGCGCCAGCGCGGTCAGCCGCCACGGGCGGAAGGCGTTGGGCACGTAGTGGGTGACGTCTTCGGTATGAATCTGAAAGCCGCCGCACAGTTGCCCGGCGTGTTTGTGAAAGCACGGTTCAAAATACAGCGGACGCAAACGGCAGCCCTGCATCCAT
>JAFZMK010000298.1 GCA_017553285.1 Rhodocyclaceae bacterium | reverse complement strand
GCCAACCACGGCACCGACCACAGCGCCTTGCGCTGCATTCGCGGTCTGCTGGGCATAGCCTTGGCAGTCGCGCAAATCGCGCTCGTAGAGGTTCATGTCCACGCCTTGCGTATCCACAAGCGGACGGTAACCCGCGCCGGTATGCGCGCAGCCGACCAGCACGACCAGGCACGCGATGAGCGCGATGGAAAGTTGCCCGTTCATCGTCATTTTTCACCTCCGGCGCGCGGCTATTGGGGGGGCGGGGTTAGCGCCAGCGCCTGAACAACTGCCGGTAACCGTCCGGTATTTCATCAAAGTACATCTCCAGCTCGTCGTTTAGCACACGCAGACTAATGTCCCGCCCCGATTGCCACCAGTAGGGACTTGTCATCCGTTCTGTCGCGCCCGTCACATCGCGCACAGTAGTGCCAAACCATTGAAATATGTAGCGGTCTACCGTTCCTTCCCTCCCCATACCCAGATTGCGCACACGCTGCCCCGCATAGCTCAGCTTCCCTTCTTCCTGAACCACGCCCAACCACTGAGTGCAGCGGGCATCTTCATAGGCATCAATTTGCACGCGCGAGTGCAAATCATCGCCAGCAGCCTGGCTGATATTCCACTTGATGCGCATATACATGTTCACTTCACCAGTCGGCAAACACCCCTCAGCCTTCGCAACAACCCAGTCACCCAAATACGCATTCGTCGCAGGCTGGCTGGGCGTGTCGCTGCCGCCGCCATCCCCGCCGCAAGCGGCAAGTACACAGGTCGCGGCGGCAATCAGCCACGCACGGGTCAAAGAGGTAAGCGGTTTCATGGTCGTCTCCTTCAAAACGGGAAAGGGACGATAGGTTTACGCTTTTTTTTTTTTTTTTTGCAAGTCTTTTTTACACCCAACGCCAAAGCCCCTGCCGGTTGGCGAGGGGTTTTGTGGTGAAGGTAGTCTGACGATGACCTACTTTCACACGGGTATCCGCACTATCATCGGCGTGCTTTCAGACCGTCGCGCGCCCGTTGAGTACGCACTCCAGCGCACGCAGGCGCGCAAGGATGGTGTCAAACGCGGGCGCTGCGCCAATGAACATGCCGGCATCGGACATGCGCCGAAAGTCTTCGCGCAGCGCAATCAGGGCGGCGCCTTCCGGAATCAGCCTGAATTGCCCGCGCAGACAGTCGTCATAATGGGCATAGCTTGCGTTGTAGAAGGCTTTCTTGTGTTTGACGACATCTGCAAGCAGCGCACGGTCCGCCACAGCAGCTTGCCCGTGGGCGAGATCGGCCAGCATGGCCAGGTCGTACCAGTGGCGAGAGAGGCGTTCGGCACCCGTGCGAAACGCTTCGCGCTGGCATTCGACGTGTATCAGCGTCGCTTTTTCCCAGAAAGTGCGCGCTGGCGAGAGTACACGCACCTGCGCTACGGGGAAAGCAAGCTCGGCGACATGCGCCGCAATGTCCGGGCGCACTTCGTGCATCTCGTTCGGTTCGGTAATGTTGCGCCCACCAAACTCAATCAGGACACTGCTGCCGAGATAGCCCCCCGATTTTTCCAGCACGCTCGGGTAGTGCATTCGCATTTGTTCGCCATCCTCGCCAACTTCCAGCGAGAAAGCTGCGCTGCCAAACTCTTTTGCCAGCGCCCGCTGAAAGTACGGCACCACAATGCCGTGAACATGCTCGCGCAGGAAGGATTTGAGCGCCGCGCTGAATTTTTTCAGCCGATTGCGCGACACCCCCTCGGCAAACGGGTCAAAGGCGGCATCCAGACCACGGTAATCGAGCGTGATGTCGACATCTTCTGAAAAACGCGCAATGGCACCAAACACTTTGGAAAGTGATGTGCCGCCCTTGAAGACCATCGGCAGCCGCCCGGGCATGGCAAACAGGGTTTGCAACACCCAACACAACATCCTTTTCCAGCACATGCGGCGAGCGCGCAAGCAGCGGTGCCAGCGCCCGGTATATTCGGGATTGTTCTTCCCGTTCGAGATGCAGAAAGGATTCAGGCATGAGCGGCGATCCGTCCGCTTCGGAAGATGGCATCGCTCATCCAGGCGGGCATGGCGCTGACCGCCGATTTCAGCACTTCAAATTCGCTCGCCCCGATCGCGCGCTGAATTTTGTCGACAATGGCAGGCGTCACTTCTTTCTTGCCGAGATACCACATTGCCGCCAGCGCCAGCCCGGCAGGACGCCCTGCCAGCGCCAATTTGCGCGCACAGACGTGCTGCAATCGAATCTCCATCTTGCCTACGCGAATGCGCTTTGAAGGGCCAGAGGTCACAAACACAGATTGCACAGGAATCTGGGTAGTCAGCCCAAGCCGGCGCGCCGCCTCGGCACCGTGAATCTGGACAACCGCCCCGCTCGTTTTGGCAACTGTCTCGGCCACCTTTAGCGGTTCCGGCATCACCTTGCCGACAAAACGGCTACGCTCGGGACGCACAAAAACGCCACGCGAAACCCGCTCAATCACCCCCGTCTTGACGAGGCGCGACAGCGTTTGATCAACCGAAGCGCGCGTGCCGCACGCAAGGAACGCCGTCGGGGTAAAAGGCTCCCCAAGCGGCATCGCCTGGATGCGCGCGCGAATCTGGCTGGCTGTTTTGGGCATCGTATTCATGTTTGAAAATATATGCTGGTTTCTGACAAACAGCAAGCGCCCCCCCACGCAAAAGCCCCCTGCCTTGTAGAGGCGAGGGGGCTTTTGGTTTGAGGGGTAGTCTGACGATGACCTACTTTCACACGGGTATCCGCACTATCAT
>JAFZMK010000046.1 GCA_017553285.1 Rhodocyclaceae bacterium | reverse complement strand
TGTTTCTGGCGGTATTCGCGCAGACGCGCATCATAGCGGGCGCGGTCGCGGCGGGCGCGTTCGGCGCGCTCTTGCGCTTCGGCTTCGCGCGCGTGGCGATCGGCTTCGCGGGCGGCGTCTTCGCGGCTACGCATCTCGTCGGCAAAGTGTTCGGCGCGCGCCGCCTCGGCTTCGCGTTCGCGGCGCAGTTGTGCGGCGTGTTCGTCGTCCGCCTCGCCCGTGGGCAGCGGCGCGGCAGCGTGCGGGCGCTCGCGCACTGTTTCGGCAACGCGCGCATCGCGCGCAGCAGCCTCTTGGCGTTTGCGCGCCAGTTCCAGACGGGCGGCTTGTTGTTCCAGCGCGCGGGCGCGGTCAATTTCTGCCAGACGCGCTTCCTGCGCCTTGTCCTGACAGGCTTGTACAAAATAGCGCCGCAAACAATCGACGTGCGCCTGCCGCTGCTGCTTTTCGGCGGCGGCGCGCACGGCGCGGGCTTCCTCGCGCAGCGCATCCGGTTCTTCCTGCGCGGCGGCGGGCAGGGCGAAACACAGGGCGGCGGCAAAACACAAACGGCGTAAGCAAGACATGGACGGAGGAAGGCGGCAGGGCAAAGGTCGTAGAATACCGCCTTTGCCCGCTTGTCGGGCGTGGGAAGCGAGGAGAACGCGATGAAAAACTACCGCATCGAAGCCGTGCTGATTGCCATCGGGCTAATCATTCTGGGTTTGCTGGTGCGCTCGGGGCTATCGGTGTTTGCCGACAAAGAGCGCGTTGTCGTCGTCAAGGGGCTGGCGGAAATGCAGGTGCCCGCCGACAAGGTCACCTGGCCGATTGTGTTCAAGGATGCGGGCGACGATTTGAGCGCGCTCTATGAACGCGCGGGCGTCACCACGCAAACCATTCTGGAATTTCTCAAAACCAACGGTGTTGAAGACAGCGAAATCAGCATCAACCCGCCGGAAGTGGTCGATAACGCCGCCGAACGCTATGCCGGGGACGCCAAATTCCGCTACCACCTCAGCGCCGTGCTGATTGTCACCTCGCCGCGCGTCGATGCCATCCGCGCGCTGATTGGGCGCCAGGGCGAGCTGGTGCGCAAGGGCATCGTGGTCAGCGGCGACGATTTTCGCGCCCGTCCCGTGTTTGAATACACGCAGCTAAACAGCATCAAGCCGCAAATGATTGAAGCGGCCACGCGCAACGCCCGCGAAGCGGCGCAAAAGTTCGCCAAGGATTCCGCCAGCGAACTGGGCAAAATCAAAACCGCCAATCAAGGCCAGTTTTCCATTGACGACCGCGACGCCAACACCCCGCACATCAAAAACGTGCGCGTGGTCAGCACGGTCAGTTATTTCCTGAAAAATTGACCATGCGCCCGCCCCCGCAAACCGCCCGCGCCGCGCCGCACTCGTGCGCCGGTGCATTGATAACCGTCCCGGGCGCAACGTCGCACCCTACGATTGCGACGCAACCTGTAGGGGCGCGATTTATCGCGCCCGCGTCGCATCCGTCGCAACCATCGGGTTTTCCGCCGATACCCGTGGCGCATTCGCCGCGCCCAGTGCCAAACGCCGGTGCATTGATAACCGCCCCGGGCGCAATGAATTGCGCCCCTACTGGCTGCGCTACGGCTGCGGCGCGATTCATCGCGCCTGCACACCGCAAAGGCCGCGCCTCATGATTCAATTCCAATCCCTGCAACTGGCGCGCGGCGCGCGCACGCTCATTGACGCGCTCACCCTGCAAATTCACCCTGGCTGGAAGGTCGGGCTGGTGGGCGCGAACGGCTGCGGCAAATCCAGCCTGTTTGCGCTGCTGCGCGGGCAACTGCATCCGGCGCGCGGCGATGTTTCCCTGCCTGCGGGCTGGCGCATTGCGCATGTGGCGCAAGAAACCCCCGCCTTGCCCACGCCCGCGCTGGAATACGTGCTCGATGGCGACGCCCCCTTGCGCGCCTTGCAAGCGCAGCTTGCCCAAGCCGAAACGCAAGCCGCCGCCAATGACCACGCTGCCGCCGCGCGCATTGGTGAATTGCACGAACAAATGCGGCAGATTGACGGCTACGCCGCCCCCGCCCGCGCCGCCGCCCTGTTGCAAGGTCTGGGCTTCGCGCAAGACGTGCTGCACCACCCCGTCGCCTCGTTTTCCGGCGGCTGGCGGATGCGGCTCAACCTCGCGCAGGCGCTGATGAGCCGTGCCGACCTGCTGCTGCTCGACGAACCCACCAACCACCTCGACCTCGAAGCCGTCCTCTGGCTGGAACAATGGCTGCAAAGCTATCCCGGCACGCTGCTGCTGATTTCGCACGACCGCGCCTTTCTCGATGCCGCCGTCGCGCACATCGCCCACATCGAAAACCGCCAACTGCGTCTGTACAGCGGCAATTACAGCGCGTTTGAGCGCACCCGCGCCGCCCGCCTAGCCAACGAAAAAGCGATGTTCGACCGCCAACAGCGCGAAATCGCCCACATGCAAGACTACATCCGCCGCTTTCGTGCCAAGGCCACGAAAGCGCGGCAAGCGCAAAGCCGCCTCAAGGCACTGGAACGCATGGAGCGCATCGCCTGCGCGCAGGTCGACCGCCCCGTGCGTTTTGCCCTGCATGATGCCCCGCCCGCGCCCGACCCACTCCTGACGCTCACCGACGTTGCCGCAGGCTACGCCGCAGACGCGCCCGTCCTGCAAGACGTGCGCTGCGTCCTGCGCCCGGGCGAGCGCATCGGTCTGCTGGGCGTCAATGGTGCGGGCAAATCTACGCTGGTGCGCCTGCTGGCGCAAGAACTCGCCCCGCTTGCGGGCACGCTGCGTGCGGGCAAAGGTCTCGTCACCGGCTATTTTGCCCAACACCAGACCGATGCTCTGCGCGGGGAAGACACCCCGCTGCAACACCTGCTGCGGCTGGATGCCACGCTGCGCGAACAAGACGCCCGCAACTGGCTGGGCGGTTTCGGGTTTCGATCGGACGCCACCGGCGAACACGCCGAAGCCGGTGCCAACACCCCCTGCGCCACGTTTTCCGGCGGCGAAAAAGCGCGGCTGGCGCTGGCGCTGCTCATCTGGAAAACGCCCAATTTGTTGCTGCTGGATGAACCCACCAACCATCTCGATTTAGCCATGCGCGATGCGCTCACGCTGGCGCTGCGCGATTTTCAGGGCGCGCTCCTCGTCGTCTCGCACGACCGCGCCTTGCTGGAAGCCACCTGCGACCGCTTCTGGCTCGTCGAAGACGGCAGCGTGCGCGAATTTGACGGCGACCTCGAAGACTACCGCGCGCATCAGGCCGAACGTGCCCGCGCCGCGCAAACTGCCGCCCCCGCCGCGCAACGGCGCGAAGCCCGCGCCAGCGCCCGGCAAGCCGAAAAACTCGCCCGTGCCGACTGGCTCGCCGCCCGCCGCCCGCTCATCAAAGAGCGCGACGCGCTGGAAAAGCGCCTTGCCACCTTGGGCGGCGAGCGCACGCTGCTGGAAACCCGGCTGGCCGACCCCGCCCTCTACGCCGCGCCCGACTCCGTCCTGTTGCAAGACCTGCTGAAACGGCAAGGCGCGCTGGTGCAAGAAATTGACGCACTGGAAGCGCGCTGGCTGGCGCTGGAAGAGGCGCTGGAAGCGCTGGGTGACGCGCCCGGCGCACCTAACATGTAACAAATACGTCGCAAGCGCGGAAAAAAGCGGGAAATTTGTTGCAATTATTATCAAAAGCAGGTTTAATGCCCCCGTTCCTGCGCGTGTGCGCAGGCATTCGCGTTTTTCATCAGTTGTCAAGGGAGAAATTCTCGTGCGTCACTTCAAAAACACGCCCCTGCTCAAGGGCTTGATCCTGAGTGCTTCCTCGCTTGTGCTGGCCGCCTGCGGCGGCGGCGGCGGCGATGGTGGCGGTTTCCCCGGCGGCCCCACGCCGGCAGAGCACCTCGAACTGCGGATGAGCGCCTCGCGCACGTCCCTGCCGCAGAACATTTCCGAGGTTCCGTCCTCCGTCGGCGGTCCCTTCACTTCCTCGGTCACCGTGGAAGCCATCGCCCGCGACGGCAACCGCTATATTCCGGCCACTGCCACCACGGACGAATTCTTTGCCTGCAACGTTATTTCCGGCATTGGTTCCATTGTTCTCTACTATCACGATGGCGACCCGGATCACTATCACGAAGTGGACGGTCCGGTCGATCCGGCCACCGGTCAGCCGACCAAGGTGCAGGTCGAAAACGCCTACCGCTCCGTCGTCAGCGGCGCGAACTCGGGTGCGTTCACCTTCCATGTCGCCTCGGGCAACAGGGCGGGTACCGCCGTGGTGCGTTGCACCGCCACCGATGCTCAGGCTGGCAAGTCGGCCTCGACGGAGATGACCTTCACCGTCGGCAACAGCAGCGCCCAGCCCACCTCCGTCCGCGTGCGTGATTCCAACTCCGTGGATTACAACAGCAGCCCGCGCAGCCCGCTGTATGTTCAGTCCATGAACCAACTGAACCAGATCCAGTTGCAGGCGAGCGTGGTCGATGAATCTGGCAACCCCGTGCCGGATCCCTCCTCGAACGCGGCCAACATCAAGGCAGAAATCCTGCCGTCTTCGACCGCGACGGGTGGCAAGCTGATCACCAGTGGTCAAAGCGGCCAGAGCGTGATGGTGCGCACCATCAACGGCATCGCGCAGATCACGGTTCAGGCTGGCATCACCCCGGGCGCGCTGGTCGTGCTGTTTACGGGCGACGCGCTCGATAACAACGTCAGCAACGGTGTTTCGCTGCCCATCACGCAGTCGATTGCCGTGCCGGTGTCGGATCAGCTTGTGGCAAACCTGCGCGTGACGGGTGTTACGCCTCCGACGGGCATGGTCAACAAGCCTTATAACGGCGCGGTGAGCTTCGCGGGCGGCTACAACGGGTCCGAGTTCCCCATCGGCTGCGGACTGGCTGGTGGCACGCTGCCGCCGGGGCTGACCCTGCATCCTTCCTGCGCCATCAATGGCACGCCGACGCAGGCTTCGCCGGTGAATCCGCAGACGGGTAATCGCGAACCGTATAAATTCATCGTGGCTGTGGTGCAAGACGTTGATCCGGCTGTCGCCAGCGTGGATACTGCGGCGATGGAGGAAGTGACGCTTGATATCCTTGAAGAGCTGAAGGTCACGACGGGGTTGACGGCTTCCGCGCCGGCGGGCACCGCCTTCACAGGGAAGTTCACCGCCACTGGCGGCGAGCCCCCGCTTTCTTGGGCGATGAAGAGCGCGACCTGCGCGAACGCGGCGGTTGCTACCGACGGCACGGTTACCGGCACGGCACCTGCCACTGCGGGCGATACCTGCACCGTGACGGCGACCGTAACCGACAGCCTCGGCAACACGGCGGAAGGTTCGATCACGGTCACCGCTCAATAATCCTCACACACAGTAGTACACACTCAATCGCACCTCCCCGGAGGTGCGATTTTTTTCGCCCTTTGCCGCGCAAAACGCACGCGCAGCCCGTCAAACCACCCGCGCCATTTCGCCCATGAACAATGACCTTGTCTATCGGCTCAACCACGTTTTGACGGCAGAGGAAATTCTCGTCGCAGAGGTGAACAAAACGACCGAGATGCAGCGATTGCGCAGTGCGCGCAAGGAATTGCTGGCGATCATTCGGGCGGTTGCCCGTAGTGGCGAACTGGAATGGATGGTTGCCACAGAAAAAACCATTGTGGAAGGCGATTTATCCCGCTACGCCAACAGCAAGGCGATGACCAACAGCCTGAAAGCTGCGCTGACTACACGCTTGACCCGGACAAACTGGAAGCCCTCGCCAATATCTTCTCGCGCGAAAACGACGTCCTCGGCCAAATCCTCTCCGACCGCGCCCTGCCACAACGCATCCGGGGTGCACCGAGAATATGACGCGCGCCCTCAATGTCAGGCACCGAAAGCGGCAGCGTCACGCAGGTTTTCCGCCCCGTTCGCTTGCCGCAGTTGCGGGAATGCCGTATTCGCGCTGCATGGCGGCCACGGAAACAACCCATTGTTTGCCGTATTTGCAGGCATCGACGCCATTGACGAGTTTTCCGTAGGCAATGGCCTTGCGCAACGTGCTTTCGTTCAGCCCCCAGAGTTGGGTTGCGTCGGTAAACGCCATCAGACCATCGAACGGCGTGTGCACCGTCTCGCCGTTTTCGTAGAGTTCGTTGCAAGACAAATCCAGCGCATCGTTCCAGATGATGCCGTATCCGCCCGCATCGACCTGCACATCCGCAAACAGCCCGGGCGTGTTTTTCAGCGCCTGAAATGCCGGCCACTTTGCAAACAGGGGTTTGATGTCATAGCGTTTGGTCACGCCTTCGGCAAACTGCACGCTCAGGCAATAGTCCGGAAGCGCGCTCACCGCTTTCACCTTGTGAAACATGCCGTTGTCTCCTTATTCCAGAGGCGGGAGCTTTTTGAACGCTTGCGTCTGCCACATTTGCAACAGGTCATCCTTGTGCATCCCCGTCCATTCCTGAACCATCGCCAAGGCTTTGGGCGGAAGATGACCTTCCAGCACTTCGC
>JAFZMK010000297.1 GCA_017553285.1 Rhodocyclaceae bacterium | reverse complement strand
GGCGTGATAACGATGGCACCGCACGTGCTGGTGGAAGAAGCGACGCTGGCAGGCATCCGTCTGGCCGGAGAACGCTGGCGGCAAGGCGACGATTTTCGCCAGCGCCTCGGGCGCCATCACGCGGACGTGGATACGGTGTTTCACACCTGGCACGACACCTGGCTGGCGCCGTGGTTTCAGGATTGGAACATCGTGCAGGACCTGGCGAAGATTCGCGTGCCGGTGCTGGCAATTCAGGGCGAAGATGACGAATACGCCACGATGCAGCAAATGGATTTGATTGCCGCCAACTGCGGCAGCGAAGTGAAGGTGGTGAAACTGCCCCACTGCGGGCACTGGCCGCAGCGCGAACAGCCCGATGCGCTGCTGGCAGCGGTGCGGGAATTTGTCGCGCGCCTGTGAGGGCGCAGGCTGCGGCGGCGTTGTAAAGAGAGGGAAACGCGCGTGTTTTGGGTGATGCCGTTTTTCCTGTGGCTATACGTCTGCCTGCGTCTGGTCTGGCCGCTGCCCATCGCGCGCCCGGCACGCGCGGCGCTGATGGCGCTGCTGTTGCTGGCGGCGCATTATCACCTGCTGCTGTGGCGCGTGTTCGCCTCGCCCTTTGCGCCGGAAATGCCGCGCGCGCTGATGATTCTGGGCAGCGAAGCGTTCGCCTGCTTCGTCTGGCTGGCGGCGCTGACGCTGGCGATGGACGCAGCTTGGCTGACCGCCCGTCTGCTGCGTGTGCGCCCTTCCCTGCGCGTGCACACGGCTGCGCGCGCGCTGGTCGCAGCGGCGGCGCTGGCGTTGTCCGCATTCAGCATGGTGCAGGCGCTGGCCGTGCCGGACGTGCGGCGGGTGGACGTGGCGCTGCGCAATCTGCCTGCGGCGCTGGAAGGCGCCACGCTCGTGCAGCTCACCGACCTGCATCTGTCCCCCATGCTGAACGCGCACTGGGCACAGCAAGTGGTGGCAAAGGTCAACGCGCTCTCGCCCGATCTGGTGGTCATCACGGGCGATTTGATTGACGGCACGCCCGCACAGCGGGCGGAAGAAATCCGTCCGCTGGCCGATTTGCGCGCCCGCTGGGGCGTGGTCACGATTCTGGGCAACCATGAGTATTACTTCGGCGCGCAAGACTGGGCGGACACCTTCCGCGCACTGGGAATGCGCGTGCTGCACAACGAGCACATCGTGCTCGGCACGCCGCCCGCCGCGCTGGTCGTCGCCGGTCTGACCGACGAAGCCGCGCGCCGCTTTGACCTGCCCCTGCCGGACGCAGCGCAGGCGCTTGACGGCGCGCCCCCCGGCGTGCCGGTGATTTTGCTCGCGCACCAGCCCAAACAGGCGGCAAACTACGCCGCGCCAGGCGTGGATTGGCAACTCTCCGGCCACACACACGGCGGCATGGTGCGCGGACTGGACAAACTGGTCGCGCGCGCAAACGCCGGTTTTGTCGCCGGTGGCTATGCCGTGGGCGAGATGCTGCTGTACGTCAGCCGTGGCACCGGCTTGTGGAACGGCTTTTCACAACGCCTGGGCGTACCCGCAGAAATCACCCTCTTCACCCTCCACCCCGCCCCCGACGCACGCAACGCCTTCCTCGCGCCCGAACAACCGTAATGCCCGCCGCGCCCTGCCATCTGTGGTAGCATTGATGCGCGAGAACAGTTTTCCAAAATAAAACGGCAAAAATGCAAAAGCATGATGTTATTGACGCTTTGTTAAGACAAGGAAATGTTGCCACCTTGTCGCAGCTTTATCATGCAACGGACATTTCGTCCTGGAAAACAAAAACGCCGTTTGCCTCAATCCGCCGCATCTTGCAGAAAAATGCAGAATTTTTCAAAATTCAGCCCGGGCTGTGGGGGTTGAGTGACTACAAAAAAGAAATACTGGATAAATTTCCCATCAAAAACAATAAAATATCTGACAGCAACGAGTTTACGCACACGTATTATCAAGGCATTATCGCAGAGATTGGAAATAGCAGAAATTTCAAAACCTTCGTCCCCGCGCAAGACAAAAACAGGCTGTTTGTCAACCGCAAACTGGGCGAGGTTGCCACTACGGACAAGTGCGATTTCACCTACCCTGAAATTGTCAGGTTTGCCAAAACCGTCGACGTCATATGGTTCAACGAACGAAATTTGCCAAACTCGTTTTTTGAAGTCGAACACAGCACAGACTTCAAAAATTCAATCAACAAATTTTATGAATTGCAGGATTTCCGTGCAAAATTCTGGATTGCAGGAAAGCAAGAACGACGCAGACAATTTGAAGATGTCATCAACGCATCAATTTATTGTCCCATCAAAAAACTGGTGCGCTTCGTTGATTACGAAAACCTTGTCAAACAGTATGAAAAAGAGATGAGCAGGGATTTGCTATGAAAAACATGTCGAAAAAAGTTTATGTTTGCAGAATTAAGGGAAAGTACGAGGACGCTGAAAGCGCAGCGGAAATATTGAACGGAATTGTGTTAAAGAGAAAATACAGGAAAAATCTTAAAAAGTTAAACATGAAACTGAACAGGTTACTCAAAAAGCATAAGCTGCACATCAAGTTGTGGGACATTCATAATGTCGTAGATTATGTTGAAGGCTTGAATTTTGAAACCATGCCTGCACCAACAAGGTGCTATAACGAATACGTTTTTATTGCCACATTTAACAAGTAGTGTATAGATGGCGAACCCACAAAGGATTGCAACATGCCCAAACGTGCATTGATTACCGGCGTCACGGGTCAGGATGGCGCTTATCTGGCGGAGTTTTTGCTCGGCAAGGGCTATGAGGTGCATGGGCTGAAGCGGCGTGCCTCGTTGTTCAACACTGCCCGCATTGACCACCTCTATCAAGACCGCCACGAAAAGGATGTGCGCTTTTTCCTGCACCACGGCGACATGACCGATTCCAGCTCGCTGATTCGCATCATCCAGCAAGTGCAGCCGGACGAAATCTATAACCTCGCGGCGCAAAGCCATGTCGCCGTCTCGTTTGAAGAACCCGAATACACCGCCAATTCCGATGCGCTGGGCGTGCTGCGCCTGCTCGAAGCCATCCGCATCCTCGGGCTGGAAAAGAAAACCCGCTTTTATCAGGCGAGCACCTCCGAGCTGTACGGTCTGGTGCAGGAAATTCCGCAAAAGGAAACCACACCTTTTTATCCGCGCAGCCCGTATGCGGTGGCAAAACTCTATGGCTACTGGATTGTGGTCAATTACCGCGAAGCCTACGGCATCTATGCCTGCAACGGCATTTTGTTCAACCACGAATCGCCCATTCGCGGCGAAACCTTTGTCACCCGCAAAATCACCCGCGCCCTGGCGCGCATTCACCTCGGCCTGCAAGACTGCCTCTGGCTGGGCAATCTGGATGCCCGCCGCGACTGGGGGCACGCCCGCGATTATGTGGAAATGCAATGGCTGATGCTGCAACAGGAAACACCCGAAGATTTCGTCATCGCCACCGGTGAGCAGCATTCGGTGCGGGAATTTGTGCAAGCTGCCGCTGCGGAACTGGGCATCACGATACGCTGGCAAGGCAGCGGCGTGGAAGAACGCGGCTACGATGAAAATGGCCGCTGCATTGTCGCCGTCGACCCGCGCTATTTCCGCCCCACCGAAGTGGAAACCCTGCTGGGGGACGCCAGTAAAGCGCGGGAAAAACTCGGCTGGCAGCCGCGCACAGGGTTTGCCGAACTGGTGCGCGAGATGGTGCGCGAAGACCTTTCCGAAGCGCAGCGCGATGAATTGGTGAAACGCCACGGCTACGCCACCCGCAATTACCACGAATGAGGATTGGCTCATGAAACGCATTTTTGTCGCCGGGCATCGCGGCATGGTAGGCGCGGCAATTGTCCGTCAATTACAAGCACGCGAAAACTGCGAATTGATTACCCGCACGCACGCCGAACTGGATTTGACCGACCAGCGCGCCACCGCAGATTTCTTTGCCCGCAACCGCATTGACGAAGTCTATCTGGCCGCTGCCCGCGTCGGCGGCATTCACGCCAACGACACCTATCCGGCGGAATTCATCCATCAAAACCTGATGATTGCCGCCAACGTCATCCACGCCGCCCACTGCGCCGACGTGCCCCGTCTGCTCTTTCTCGGTTCAAGCTGCATTTATCCGCGTCTGGCAGAGCAGCCCATGCGCGAAGACGCCCTGCTCACCGGCACGCTGGAACCCACCAATGAACCCTATGCCATTGCCAAAATTGCCGGCATCAAATTGTGCGAAAGCTATAACCGCCAATACGGGCGCGATTACCGCAGCGTCATGCCCACCAATTTGTACGGTCCGCACGACAATTTTCACCCGCAAAACAGCCACGTCATCCCCGCCCTCATGCGCCGTTTTGACGAAGCCGTGCGCGCTGGCGAGGACACCGTCACCATCTGGGGCAGCGGCCAGCCGATGCGCGAATTTTTGCACGTCGACGACATGGCCGCCGCCAGCGTATTCGTCATGAATCTGGAAAAAGCCGTGCTCGACCAGCAGGTTTCGCCGCGCATCTCGCACATCAACGTCGGCACCGGGCGCGATTGCAGCATCCGCGAACTGGCCGAGACCATGGCGCGCGTCACCGGCTTTCGCGGCACACTGCACTTTGACACCAGCAAACCGGACGGCACGCCGCGCAAACTGCTCGATGTCTCCCGCCTGCACGCCCTGGGCTGGCAAGCCAGCATTGCACTGGAAGACGGCCTGCGCGAAACCTGGCAATGGTTTTGCAAACACCGGCAGGATTTTCGCGGCTAGCGCAAAACCCCACCGCCCGCCGCAGGCGGAGGCGCAGCGAGTTTGTCAGACTGGGCGCGCGGGCATCTTGCCCGCACGCTTTGCGGGCGGGACGCCCGCGCTCCCATAAAAAGCGCCCCGTGCGGGGCGCTTTGTGCGGTAGGGTGCAGGGCGTTTGTCGTGCCCCGTTTCCTACCCCACCCCTGTATATAACCAATTATGGCGCAATGAATTTCGCACATACGGTGGCCACGCAGCCTGTAGGGGGCGGAGGCGGAAAGCCAAAGCGCAGCTTTGGCAGCCGGAGCCGGAAGCCGCCCCAATGGGCGGCGACGTGGAACGATTTATCGCGCCCGC
>JAFZMK010000296.1 GCA_017553285.1 Rhodocyclaceae bacterium | reverse complement strand
TCGGCATCGAGATAAACGTTGACCTGCCGCGCGCCCTCCATCTGGGCAACCCGACCTCCCTTCCTGCTCCTCTCGCCCAGATCTTCGCGTCTTGGCGGCTCCGGCGTGGGGACGTGCGTCGGCGCGGGCACAAATGCAGGAACAGATACCGGCGCGGGCGCAGGCACAGAGACAGGCACAGGCATGACATCGAGCGCGGGCGCTACGGCCATCAGATCCGCCCCGGCACTGTTTCCGTTGATGAACGCACGCAGCATCCGGATCGACGCTCGCGTGATTTCCTGCCGTTCGTTACTCAGCCAGGCGCACAGTGCATTTGGCGATTCACGCCAAGCGGCCACCATCTCGTTGATGATGATCACGTCTCTCACGCGCCCACGGTTGAACGCCTCGGCCACCGGCTCCGGCAAGTCCAGCAATGTAGCGTGCAGCGATACATACGGCCTGCTCTTGCCTATCTCGGCGGCGATCTCCCGTTGCGTCTTGCCTTTGGCCAATTCGCGGCCAATGTAATCGGCGATCTCGCGGCTGGTCAGCTCGTTGCGGTGCAGGTTCTCGATGACCTGGTCGCTCTGGCTGTAATCGTTGTCGATGAACGCGGGGATCGTAGTTTTTCCCGCCCACTTCGAGCCACGGTAGCGCCGGGCACCGTGATTGATGATGTATCGCCCAGGTGCCAGGGGATTTTCCCGCACGCTGATGGGAGACTTCACGCCCCGGTCTTTGATGGTCTGCCCAATCTCGGCGATGCTCTCAGGCGCAAAACCCGGATTGCCCTCCTTGCGAGGCTGGTCGGGGTCTTCGTCGATCAGATCAATCGGTAACTCGTGCGGCTTGCTCGCAGGTCTGCTCATCATGGCGTGTTTGTGTTCAGCATCGTGTAGACGGCATGGAATTTTAGCCTTCTGGCACAAATTTTGCATTTCCCGCCCACCCGCCCCAGCCTCCAGCCTGCGGCGCGGCCTACGCGCCCACCGAACTCAAAAACCCGCGCTCAGCGGTTTCCGGTGCCGTGCCGGTAATGAAATCTTCCGAACACTTTTTCTTCCGACTGTCGGACGAGCGCGCCAGCGCCTTTTTGCGCGAATGGACGCGCGGCAGCAACGCCCACGGCCAGCCGCGCCTGCAAACCGAAGCCGCCAACAAAATGCAGGAATGGCTCGGCAAAGAGGGCGAGAACAAACTCAGTGACTGGGACATTTCGCGCGACGCGCCGTATTTCGGCTTTGAAATTCCGGATGCGCCCGGCAAATATTTCTACGTCTGGCTCGATGCGCCGATTGGCTACCTCGCCAGCTTCCGCCATCTGGCAGAAAAACGCGGCGACATCTGCGTGGAAGACTTTACCGACAGCGCGCGCGCCGCTGAACGCGGCACCGAAATGGTGCACTTCATCGGCAAGGACATCCTCTATTTCCACGCCCTGTTCTGGCCGGCGATGCTGCGCTTTGCCGGAATGCGCACGCCCGACCAGCTTTGCGTCAACGGTTTTCTGACCGTCGACGGTGCCAAGATGAGCAAAAGCCGTGGCACCTTCATCACCGCCCGCAGCTATATCGAACAACAGCTCAACCCCGAATGGCTGCGCTATTACTTCGCCAGCAAATCGAACGGCACGATGGAAGACGTCGACCTCAGCCTGGACGACATGATTGCCCGCGTCAATTCCGACCTGGTCGGCAAATTCGTCAACATCGCCAGCCGCTGCGCCGGTTTTCTTGTCCGCCGTTTTGACGGCCAGCTTGCCGAAGTCGACACGGATGCCTGCGCGCCCTTCATCGACGCCGTCGCGCGCGACAGCATCGGCGCAGCCTTCGCCGCCCGCGACTACGGGCGGGCGCTGCGCGAAATCATGCAACTGGCCGACCACGCCAACCAGTACGTCAATGAGCGCAAACCGTGGGAACTCGCCAAGCAGGAAGGGCAGGACGCCGCGCTCGCCTGTGTCTGCTCCACCGCCATCACGCTTTTCCGCGACCTGGCCCGCTGGCTCAAACCCGTACTGCCGCATCTGGCCGCTGCGGTTGAGCACTTTCTGGATGTGCCCGCTTTCGAGTGGCCAAAACAGTGGGCGCCGCTGCCCGCCGGGCACGTCATCCGTCCGTATGAACACTTGATGACGCGCATCGAACGCCGCCAGATTGACGCGCTGCTCGCCGCCAATACCGAGACGCTGGCTGCGCCGAAAAAAGCCGCGCCCGCAAAAGCCGCCAAAACGACCAAAGCGCCCGCGCAGCCGACAGCCGAAGCGGGCGCAAACGTGATTGATGCCAACACTTTCTTTCAGGTCGACCTGCGCGTCGCCCGCATCGTCGCCGCCTCGCGCGTGGAAGGTTCCAGCAAGCTGCTGCGTCTGGAACTGGATTTGAACGAGGCGCGCACGCGGCAGGTGTTCTCCGGCATCCAGTCGGCGTATGACCCGGCGGCGCTGGTCGGGCGCCTGACCGTCTGTGTCGCCAACCT
>JAFZMK010000295.1 GCA_017553285.1 Rhodocyclaceae bacterium | reverse complement strand
TTCTCCTCTTGTGCTTGCGGCTGGATGAGTGCCCGCACCCAGGTGCTGCGCCGTTCGCGCGCCAAAATGATGTGACGCAGCCGCACCATGCTCACGGCGATGGTGTACGCCCACGCCGCCAGCGCGACGAGCAGCATGGCGGCGAGCATTGTGCTGGCCATGCTGGGCGCTTTGCTCAGACTCACTGAGGCGCCTTGGTGCAGAGTGCTCCACCATTTCACGGAAAAATAGATGACCGGCACGTTGAGCGCGCCGACCAGCGCCAGAATCGCGCCGGCAAAATCGGCGCGGCGCACGTCTTCAATGGAGTGCGTCAGCGCGATGAAGCCCAGATAGAGGAACATCAGCAGCAGTTGCGAGGTCAGCCGCGCATCCCACACCCAGTACGAACCCCAGGTGGGACGCCCCCAGAGTGCGCCCGTCCACAGCGCCAGAAAGCAGAAAATCGCGCCGGTGGGTGCCAGCGCGCGCATCAGCATGAAGGAGACACGGGTTTTCATCACCAGCCCGACTACTGCCCAGAACGCCATGATGAGGTAGATGAACATGGACATCCAGGCGGTGGCGACATGGATGAAGATGATGCGATAGACCTCGCCTTGCACGGCATCGGTGGGGGCGATGAAAAAGCCGATGTACAAACCGGCCAGTGCCAGTACGATGGCCAGCCAGGTGCAGGGGCGGATGAAATGACCGGCAAGGCGGTAGCACAGCGCGGGCGAAGCAAAACGGCGCCAGCCGGTGAGCGGCGGGGCGTCTTGCGGGGCGGGGGAGAGGTGTTCGTTCATGGTGCAATTATCGCCGATTTTCGCTTCAGCCCGATTCCACTGCCAGACGCAGCGCGGCAGCGCACGCCAGCGGTGCCAGCGACAGCGCCGCCAGATCGCCCGCGCCCAGCAGCAGCAGCCACGGTGTGGCGCCCGTGCCGTCTGCCGCCGCCTGTACCGCGCCCGCGCCGAAAATCAGCACCGGCACAAACAGCGGCAGCACCAGCAGGGCGATGAGCACGCCGCCAGCGCGCACGCCCAGCGTGAGCGCTGCGCCCACCGCGCCGAGCAGGGCGAGGATGGGCGTGCCGAGCAACAGGGAGAGCGCCAGTGTCGGCAGCAGTTCGGCGGGCAACTCATAGAGCACGGCGAGCAGAGGCGAAATCAGCACCAGCGGCAGGCCGGTGCTGACCCAGTGGGCAAGGATTTTTGCCGCCACCCACAGCGGCGCGGGCGTGTCCGAAAGCAGCCATTGTTCCAGCGTGCCGTCGGCATAATCTTGTGCGAACAGGCGGTTCAGCGACAGCAGCACGGAAAGCAGCGCTGCCACCCACAGCACGCCCGGGCCGATGCTGACCAGCAATTCTTTGTCTGACCCCACGCCGAAGGGAAACAGACAGGCGACGATGATGAAAAAGGTGAGGCTCACCAGCACGTCGGCGCGCGAGCGCCATGCCAGCAGCAAATCGCGGCGCAGCAAGGCGGCGAACATCAGGCCGTCCCTCCCAGCGTGAGCGTTTGCGCGGGCAGGCCGAAGGGCGCTTCCTGATGCGAGACGAAAATGGCCATGCCACCGGCGGCGCAATGCGCGGTGATGGTCTGCGCCAGTTGTTCGACCGAGGCGACATCCAGCGCCACGAACGGTTCATCGAGCACCCACAATGGGCGCGCAGGTGCGTTTTGCCCGCCGGCGGTGCGGCTGGCGTGCAAGCGCGCCAGCGCCACGCGGCGGCGCTGCCCGGCGGAGAGCACGCGGCACGGCAGCGCCAATGCCGCTTCCAGCCCCATCGCGCGCAGCGCCGCAGTGCAGGTATCCGCATCTGCCGGTGTGGCGTCTGCCGCGCACAGCAGTTGCAGGTTTTCCAGCGGCGTGAGCAGACCGTGAATCATCGGCGCGTGCCCCAAGTAGAGCACGGAGGGCGCGAACACTTCGCGCCCGGCGCGGGCGTGGATGTCTTGCCCGTCCCACAACACTTGCCCCGCTTCGGGCACGGCCAGCGAGCACAAAATGCGCAGCAGACTGGTTTTGCCCGCCCCGTTCGGCCCCATCACGCGCAGCAGACCGCCGCCCTGAATGTGCAGATTCAGGTTGCGGAACAGCAGGCGTTCGCCTTTCATGCAGGCAAGGTTGCGGGCTTCGAGCATCATGGGGCGAGATTGGAACACAGCCAGCGCATGGGCGACAAGCGCCCGCGCGTTGTTACAATGCGCGCGCTTGACTGGTTTTGAAAGGGATGTTCACGTGAGAAAAAGAATTGGGGCGGTGCTGGCGTGTTGGTTGCTGGGCGCGCTGGTTTTGTCCGGATGTGCCCGACAGGAAAACGACGAAGACGCCGCCGAAACGCTGCTTGCCAACGCGCAGGCGGGCGACGTGAATGCCCGCGCGGCGCTGGAAGAAGCCGCCGCGCGCGGCGACGCGCAAGCGCGCTTTGTGCTGGGCATGTTGTACACCTACGGCACCGGCGTGCGGCAAGATTACGCGCAGGCGCGCCTGTGGTTTGAAGAAGCTGCCGCGCAAGGGCACGCCGAAGCGCAATACAAACTGGGCGAAATGTACGCCCGTGGCTGGGGCGTGCGGCAAGACACTGCGAAGGCGCTGGTCTGGTACGAAAAAGCCGCCGAGCGCGGCGCGGCGGGCGCGCAGTTTGAACTCGGCGTGATGCACGAATATGGCCGCAACGCGCCGCAAAACAAGCAAACCGCGCGCACGTGGTACGACAAAGCCTGCGCAGGCGGCTTTCAGGCAGGCTGCACGGCGCGCGAGAAACTGGACAAGGCGGGCAACTGATTGCCCGCGCGGGGCGCTGGCGGGGAAAGCCCGGATGCGGCTACACTATGGGGCGATGGTTCCCGGCACCGTGCCGGGGTTTTTTGACTCGCTGACAGTAAGGAAGGAATCATCATGGACGTTATGGGGATTGTGATTGCGCTCTTGATTGGCGCGGTGGCCGGCTGGCTGGCTGGTCTGGTCATGGGCGGGCGTGGCGGCCTGCTCCGCAACATCATTCTGGGCATCATCGGTTCGGTGGTCGGCACGTTCCTGCTCGGGCTGGTGGGCATTCACGGCGGCGGGCTGATTGCCAACATTCTGGTCGCCGCCTTCGGTGCCTGCGTGCTGATTGGCGTCGGGCGCGTGCTGCTGCGCTAAGCGCACGGTCGCGCACAGCGGCGCGCGTCTGCCGCTGCTTTCGCGCCCGCGCGTTTTCATGCCGCCGCTTTGCCTTGCGCGAAGCGGCGGCGGTTTATTGTTGTGCCCGGCAGGGAGGAGCTGGAATGCCGACTATCAGCGTATTTTTTGGCATTGTGATTGCGATGTATTTTCGCGATACTCAAAGACATCATTTGCCGCACATCCATGCGCGTTATCAGGGATTGAATGCGGTTTTTTCGATTGCGGATGGCAGCATTATTGAGGGCGAATTTCCGCTCAACAAAACCCGCCTGGTGCAAGCCTGGATTGAGATTCACCGTGAAGACCTGGAAGCGGACTGGGCGCTTGCGGTCAATGGCGAAGAACCCTTGCGTATTCCGCCCTTACAGTAAGGAGTGCCAGAGTATGCTGCTGGATGTGGTTGACGTTGCAGTGGAAGCGGACGGCTATGGTTTGCTGCTGGTGTTTGAGAACGGAGAGCGCCGCCGTTTCGACATGACGCCCTGTCTGGAACAAAAGCCTTGGAATCGTATTCAGTCGCGCAGCCTGTTTGAGCAGGTGTTCATCGAGCACGGAACGGTCGCTTGGCCAGGCAATATCGACGTTGCGCCGGAGACGTTGTACGAGATGTCGGTGCCGGTGGAATAAGCGCAATGGAGGTTATATGCCCCGTTTTTTCCGGCGGATGCTGAACGTGTTGCTGGTTTGCGGTGCGCTGTTGCTCGTGGTTGCGTTGGGGCTGTTGTGCTACGCCTGGCGGCAAGCGGGCAGCGCGCCCAGTGATGCGCAACTGGCGCGCTATGCGCACTTGCCGTATTTTCAGGACGGGCGCTTTCAGGCGTGGCAGGAACTGCCGTATATGCCGGAAAAAAAGGCGGGGCAGGGTAGCTTTGGCAGCCCCGCTTCGCCCAACCGCCCGCCGCGTCCGTTCCCCATGGTGCGGCTGACGCAGGCAGACTTCGCCGCCGCCCCTGCGCAGCCCTTCACCTATTACTGGCTCGGCCACGCCAGCGCCCTCATTGAGATGGCGGGCGTGCGGTTCATCGTCGACCCCGTGTTTGGCAACGCCTCACCGCTGCCGTTCTTGCTGCCGCGTTTCCAGCCGCCGCCGCTGGCGCGCGAAGCACTGCCGCCGCTGGATTTTGTGCTGATTACGCACGACCACTACGACCATTTAGAGGCCGCCACCATCCGCCACTTCGCCCGGCAAGCCACGGTGCCGCGCTTTATCGTCCCGCTGGGGCTGGGCGTGCGGCTGCAAGGCTGGGGCATTCCTGCCGACAAGATTACCGAACTGGGCTGGGCGGAAAGCACCACGGCGGGCGCGATCATCCTCACTGCCGTACCAGCGGGCGCATTCGGCTGAAACGCCCGCACTGCGGGAAGGAGTCAAATCTCTTCGTACATTATGCGGGCGCGTTGTTACAATGCGCGCGCTTGACTGGTTTTGGAAGAGATGTTCGCGTGAAAAAAAGAATTGGGGGGATG
>JAFZMK010000294.1 GCA_017553285.1 Rhodocyclaceae bacterium | reverse complement strand
TAGCGCCGCGCGCGAAGCCGCGCGTTCGGGTAACGCAGGCGGGCGCGTCAGCGCGTGCGGCACGGTAAACCAATGCGGCTGCACACCCGGCAAACCCAGATCGCGCGCCAGTTGCAGCAGACCGCCGCGCGTCGGCGCAATCACCCAGTGCGCCCGCGCCAACACGCGCCGCTCCACCGTGCGCAGCAAACGCATCACGTGCCCGCCCAACGGCGCGCCGTCTTCGTGCATCGCCTGCGTGTAACTGCCGAAGCCGTGTTCGCTCACGCCCCAGCGTATCGCGCCACGGCGAAACAGCGTCGCCAGAAAAAAGCCCTGCGCAATGAACGGGTCGTGACAATGCACGTGCGTAAACCCTTGCGCGCGCGCCACGCGCGCGGCCAGCCGCCCCATGTTCCAGCGTTCCAGCAAGCCCCACAGCAAGGAAGCCGCATCCGTGCCGCGCAGCAGTTTTTGCAACCACGGCGCCACGCGCGCGTGCCAGCGGCGCAACTGCGCCAAGCCCTGCGCACCGGCATCGGCCTGCGTCAGATAACGGCAATGCACGCCCTGCGCGGCCAGCGCCTGCAACACCGGAGAAAGGCTTTTGCCCAAGCCGTAGCGTTGGTCACCTTCGCGTTCGCGCGTCACCATCAACACCCGCATCATTCGCCGCCCTCCGTCTCGTGCCATTCGCAATGCAGGCGCACCACGCCCCATTCCTTGCCATCGCGCACCACGCTGATGCCCTGCAAATGTTCCTCGTCATAGAGCACCAACCCGGCGTCATCCCAGATGCGCAAGTGCATCGAATACTCGCCGCCCATCAGCGGCACGGCGGGAAACACCAGCTCGCCTGCCGCGTCCCCCTGCAAGGGCGCGCGCGCGGAAAGCGCCGAGCCGGTCACGAACACGCCGCGCCCGTCGTCCATTTTCAGCGAAAACGTCAGGTGATAGCGCGTCTCGGGTTTGCCCGAGACCTGCCAGCGCAAGCGCAAATCTTCGCCGGTGCGCATCGGCAAGGCGTTCGCCACTTCCAGCGCCAGCACCCGCGCGGGCGCATCCGGGGCGCGGTTGACCGCCACCTGCGCGCGCTCCTTGCCCATCTGATACGCCTCATACGCGGGCAACACCTCTTCGGGCGTGCCGCGCATCCGCAGCGCGCCCTGCTGCATCCACAGCACCTCATCGCAAAACGTGCTGACCTGATACAGACTGTGCGAGCACAGCACAATCGTCTTGCCCTGCTTGCGAAACGCCGTCATGCGGTCGATGCACTTTTTCTGAAAGTGCATATCGCCCACCGAAAGCGCCTCGTCCACAATCAGAATATCCGGGTCCAGACACGCCACCAGCGCAAACGCCAGCCGCACCCGCATCCCCGTCGAATACGTGCGCAGCGGCTGGTCGATGAACTCGCCGATTTCCGCAAACGCCACCACCTCGTCATAGCGCGCAGCGACAAACTCGCGCGCCAGCCCCAGCATGTCGCCGTAAAAGAAAACGTTGTCGCGCCCGGAAAAATCCGGATGAAAGCCCACGCCCAGTTCCAGCAGACCGAGCACCGTCCCGTTGCGCTGCACCGTGCCCGTGCTCGGCGTATGACTGCCCGCCAACAGATGCATCAGCGTACTTTTGCCCGCACCGTTGTCGCCCACAATGCCCAGCGACACGCCACGGCGCACTTCCAGCGTAAGCGGCGCGAGCGCGACAAACTCGCGATGACGCGCCCGGCGCGTCAGCAACTCGCGCACCCGGTCGAGCGGATGTTCATAGAGCCGATAGCACTTGCTGGCGTTTTCCAGCCGGAACGCCCAAGGCAGCGTTGTATCCAAAGTTTCAGAGAACATCGGCAAACCCCGG
>JAFZMK010000293.1 GCA_017553285.1 Rhodocyclaceae bacterium | reverse complement strand
TCGAGGCCGACGGGTTGCTGGCCGTGTGCCTGCAACACGAAATCGACCATCTCGACGGCAAGGTGTTCGTCGATTACCTCTCGCAACTCAAGCAAAACCGCATTCGCACCAAACTGCTCAAGCAGGCGCGCGAAGGAGCACGCTCATGACCGGCGCGCCCGCTGCCCTGCGCGTTGCCTTCGCTGGCACGCCCGAATTTGCCGCCAGCGCGCTGGGCGCGATTGTGGAGGCCGGTTTTTGCGTACCCGCCGTGCTCACCCAGCCCGACCGTCCCGCCGGGCGCGGCATGAAGCTGACCGCCAGCGCGGTCAAACAACTGGCGCAAACGCACAACCTGCCCGTGCTCCAACCCGCCAGCCTGCGCGACGAAGCGCTGCGCACCGCCACGCTGGCCGCCTGTGGCGATCCGCCGGATGTGCTGGTCGTCGCCGCCTACGGCCTGCTGCTGCCGCAGGCGGTGCTGGACTGGCCGCGACTGGGCTGCATCAACATTCACGCTTCGCTGCTGCCGCGCTGGCGCGGTGCCGCGCCGATTCACCGCGCCATTGAAGCGGGCGATGCCGCCACCGGCATCACCCTCATGCAGATGGACGCCGGGCTGGATACCGGCGACATGCTGGCGCGCGAGGCTTTGCCCATTCTGGAAGAAGACACCACCGCCAGCCTGCATGACCGCCTCGCCGCGCTGGGCGCGCGGATGATTGTCGACCTGCTCGGTCAGCTCGCGCGCGGCGAGACGCCCACGCCCACGCCGCAACCGGCAGAAGGCGTCACCTACGCCGCGAAAATCAGCAAGGCCGAGGCGCTGCTGGACTGGCGGCGTCCAGCGGTGCAGTTGCACCGCGCCATCCGCGCCTTTACACCGTTTCCGGTCGCCGTCGCGCATCTGCATGACACGCCCATCAAACTCTGGCACGCACAGCTTTGTGCGGAAAGCGGCGCGCCGGGCACGATTCTCGCCGTCGGACGCGAAGGCGTGCAGGTCGCCTGCGGCGAAGGCAGCCTGCTCATTGATGAGCTGCAAAAGCCCGGCAGTCGCCGCCTTCCGGCGCACGAATTCCTCACCGGTTTTCCCCTTACAGTTGGACAAACGTTTTTGCTGCCTTGAAAAATTGCCCGCCCGTCCCCACTGCTACAGTGGCGGGCAACGCTGTGCCCTTCCCCAACACAAAGGAGCATTTCCATGTACGGCAACTGGATGAAAACCACCGCGCTCATGGCCATCATCGTCGCGCTGTTTGGCGCCGTGGGTGGCGCGCTGGGCGGTCAGCAAGGCATGGTGATGGCGCTCATTTTTGGCGGCGTCACCAATCTGGGCGCGTACTGGTTTTCCGACAAAATCGTGTTGCGCATGTACAACGCCCAACCCGTCGACGAAACCACCTCGCCCTATTTCTACAACATGGTGCGCGATCTGGCGCAGCGCGCCAATCTGCCGATGCCCAAGGTCTACATCATCAACGAACCGCGCCCCAACGCCTTTGCCACCGGGCGCAATCCACAACACGCTGCCGTCGCTGCCACCACAGGCATTCTCCAGTTGTTGAGCGAGCGCGAACTGCGCGGCGTCATGGCGCACGAACTGGCGCACGTCAAACACCGCGACACGCTCATTTCCACGCTCTCCGCCACCTTCGCCGGTGCCATTGCCTCGCTTGCCCAGTTCGGCATGTTCTTTGGCGGCGGCGGGCGCGACGAGCGCCCCAACGTCGTGCTGCAACTGCTCATCATGCTGGTCGCGCCGCTGGCAGCGACCCTCATTCAGGCGGCGATTTCGCGCACCCGCGAATTTGGTGCCGACCGTGGCGGCGCGGAAATTTCTGGCGACCCCGAGGCGCTCGCCAGCGCGCTGGGCAAGATTCAGGCGCATTACACGCGCGGCAACGTCATGCCTGCTGCCGAAGCGCATCCGGAAACCGCGCAGATGATGATTATCAACCCGCTCTCCGGCGGCAGTCTGTCCAACCTCTTTTCCACCCACCCGCCTTCCGAAGAGCGCATCGCCCGCCTGCACGCACTGGCGCGCGGGCAGGCGTGAGCGCGCTTATTGTACGCACGCAGCACTTGCTCACCGCGCACACACTTGCAGAATTTTCAATTACCTGTGACGCATTTCACATGTTACACTTGAAGCCGAGAGCATAAGCCGTCAACGAACGGGACACCACATGATCCGTCAGCGCACCATTCAAACCCCCATCGAAACCACCGGCATCGGCCTGCACAGCGGCGAGCGCGTGCGCCTGAGCCTGCGCCCCGCCCCGGTCAATACCGGCATTGTTTTCCACCGCGACGATTTCACCCCGCCCGTGCGTCTGGCTGCTGACCCTTACGCCGTCTGCGACACCCGTTTGTGTTCCGCTCTGCGCACCGCTGAAGGCATCAAGATTGGCACGGTCGAACACCTCATGTCGGCGCTGGCGGGCTTGGGCGTGGATAACCTCAACATCTCGGTCAACGCCCCCGAAATTCCCATTCTCGACGGCAGCGCCGCCCCCTTCGTCTATCTGCTGCGCTCGGCGGGCGTGGTGGAACAATCGGCGGCAAAAAAATTCCTGCGCGTCAAAAAAACCATCCGCATCGAAGAAGACGACAAATGGGTGCAACTCAGCCCCCACGAAGGCTTCCAGCTTGATTTCACCATCGCCTTCGACCACCCCGCGATTGCCTCCACCGACACCCACGTGTGCATCGACTTTGCGCAGCACGCCTACGGGCGCGAAGTTGCCCGCGCCCGCACCTTCGGTTTCGCGCACGAAGTCGAACTGCTGCGCACCAACGGTCTGGCGCTGGGCGGCAGTCTGGACAACGCCATCGTGCTCGACGAATACCGCATCCTCAACGCCGAAGGCTTGCGCTATGCCGATGAATTCGTGCGCCACAAAGTGCTCGATGCGATTGGCGACCTCTATCTGTGCGCTCACCCGCTGCTGGCCGCCTACACCGCCTACAAAGCCGGTCACGCCATGAATAACCAGGTGCTGCGCGCCTTGCTGGAAGACCAGAGCGCGTGGGAAATCGTCGAATTCACCGATGCGGCGCGCACGCCGGCGGCCATCCGTCAGGCGTTTGAAACCCTGCTGCCGCCGGTGCTCGCGCCCGAAGCCGCGCCATGCTGATTTTGCGTCTGGCCGGCATTCTCGCGCTGGCCTGCACGGTCTGTTCCCTGTTTGCCTGGATGATTACCGGCACCGCGCATTACCGGCGGCTGGCGTGGCTGTTTTGCCGTCTCGGGCTGGTTGTTGCCGGTGCCATCTTGCTGCTGCTGGTTATGGAGCGGCTACTGCTCATCATCTGAGCGCGCGCACGCCAGCAGCCCTTCCACCGCCTGGCGCATCCCATCGTCCGGCGGCAACGAATCCGCCCACTGTTGCAACGCCGCGCGCGCCCGCGCACCCAGCACGCGCGGGGCAATCTCGCGCGCCGTCTCCGGCGCATCCGTCTGCGGCGCGGCTTTTACCTGCACCCGCACGTCTTCCACCAACACGCCCTGCGCCACCACACCATCGCGCAGCGTCGCCGTCATCTGGCGCAGTTTTGCCGCCACCGCGTTGCTGTGCGTGCGCAGCGTCAGTACACCGGCGCGGATGCGCCCGGCGCGCACACTGTCTTGCATCGGCAGCGGCAACAGCGGGCGCAGCGCCGCGCGCACCTGCTGCAAGCGGCGCACCTCGGCGCGCATCGCCGCCAGCGAAGATTCTTCTTCCATCACCGTGCGTACATCGCGCGTCATGTGTTTGCTTCTCCTGCCTGCAAGCGCCGCATCGCGGGCGGCGAAAGCGCCAATACTACCCGCAAAGCCGCCCGCAAACGCAAAGCGGGCAGCAAGCGCCGCGTGCTAAAATTGCGCGCTTTTACAGTCCACTTTCGTACCGACATGATCTCCGGTTTCTTCAAGAAAATCTTCGGCAGCCGCAACGACCGCCTGATTCGCCAATATTCGCAGGTCGTGCGCCGCATCAACGCGCTGGAACCCACGATTGCCGCGCTTGATGATGGCGCGCTGGCCGCCAAAACCATCGAATTTCAAACCCGCTATCACAACGGCGAAACACTCCAGCAACTGCTGCCCGAAGCCTTCGCCGTCGTGCGCGAAGCGGCCAAGCGGGTGCACAACATGCGCCATTTCGACGTGCAGCTCATCGGCGGCATGGTTTTGAATGACGGCAAGATTTCCGAAATGCGCACCGGCGAAGGCAAAACCCTGGTCGCCACCCTGCCCGCCTATCTCAACGCGCTCACCGGCAGGGGCGTGCATATCGTCACCGTCAACGATTATCTTGCCAGCCGCGATGCCGACTGGATGGGGCGCATTTACGGCTTTCTTGGCATGACCACCGGCTGCAACCTCTCGCGTCTGAACCACGCCGAAAAGCAGGCCGCCTACGCTGCCGACATCACCTACGGCACCAACAACGAATTTGGCTTTGACTACCTGCGCGACAACATGGTCTACAGCCCGCGCGAGCGTGTCCAGCGCGGTCTGGCCTTTGCCATCGTCGACGAAGTCGACTCCATCCTCATTGACGAAGCGCGCACGCCGCTGATTATTTCCGGGCAGGCCGAAGACCATACCGACCTGTACCTCAAACTCAACCACATCCCGCCGCTGCTCACCCAGCAAGAAGGCGAAGGCGACAACATCACCCGCCCCGGCGATTACACGCTGGACCTCAAAAGCCGCCAGGTGCTGCTCACCGAGCAAGGGCACGAGCGCGTGGAAAACCTGCTCACCGAAGCCGGTCTGCTGCCCGCCGGTGCCAGCCTCTACGACCCCACCCACATCATCCTCATTCACCACCTCTATGCTGCGCTGCGCGCGCACAGCCTGTTCCACAAAGACCAGCACTACGTGGTGCAAAACAACGAAGTCATCATCGTCGACGAATTTACCGGTCGCCTGATGGCGGGGCGGCGCTGGTCCGAAGGGCTGCATCAGGCAGTAGAAGCCAAGGAAGGCGTGGAAATCCGCGCCGAAAACCAAACCCTCGCCTCCATCACCTTCCAGAACTACTTCCGCATGTACGACAAACTGGCGGGGATGACCGGCACGGCAGACACCGAAGCCTTCGAGTTCCACCAGATTTACGGGCTGGAAACCGTCATCGTCCCCACCAACCGCCCGATGTGCCGGCAGGATCACAACGACAAGGTCTATCGCACCGCGAAAGAAAAATGGGCGCAGGTGATTGCCGACATTCAAGACTGCGTGCAGCGCGGCCAGCCCGTGCTGGTTGGCACCACCTCCATTGAAATCAACGAATTTCTCTCGGGCGAGCTGAAAAAACGCAAGATGGACCACCAGGTGCTGAACGCCAAACAGCACGACCGCGAAGCGGCCATCGTCGCGCAGGCGGGGCGTCCCGGCGTCATCACCATCGCCACCAACATGGCCGGGCGCGGTACCGACATCGTGCTGGGCGGCAACATCGAAGGCGACATTGCCGCCGTCCAGCAAGACGAAACCCTCACCGACGCCCAGAAGGCCGAGCGCATCGAAGCCCTGCGTGCCGACTGGCTGCGCCTGCACGACCAGGTGCTGGAAGCGGGCGGGCTGCACATCATCGGCACCGAACGCCACGAATCGCGCCGCATCGACAACCAGCTTCGTGGTCGCGCCGGTCGTCAGGGCGACCCGGGTTCCAGCCGCTTCTATCTTTCCGTGGAAGACCCGCTGATGAAAATCTTCGGCGGCGACCGTCTCAACGCCATCATGGTGCACCTCAAACTGCCCGAAGGCGAAGCCATTGAAGCCGGCATGGTCACGCGCTCGCTGGAATCGGCGCAGCGCAAGGTCGAACAGCGCAACTTCGACATCCGCAAGCAACTGCTCGAATACGACGACGTCGCCAACGACCAGCGCCGCGCCAT
>JAFZMK010000045.1 GCA_017553285.1 Rhodocyclaceae bacterium | reverse complement strand
CCACAGCCGAGCACGCGAGCGCGACCAATACACGGCCTGCCCGGTGCGCAAAGTCTCCGCCAGCGCCTCGCGGTTCATCCAGGCGAACATGAGCACCGCGCCGCTGGCGGCATCTTGCGCGATGACCGGCATCAGCCCGTGCTCATCCCATCGCAGCGCATCGAGCGAGCGCGCCTCAACCTGCGCCGTCATAGCCGCACCTCAATGCCGCGCTCGCGCATCAGCGCCTTGGCCTGCGCGATGCTGTATTCGCCAAAATGGAAAATGCTGGCGGCCAGCACTGCATCGGCGCCGCCCACGCTCACGCCTTCGGCGAGGTGTTCCAGCGTGCCCACGCCGCCGCTGGCAATCACCGGCACGCTGACGGCATCGGAGACCGCGCGGGTCAGCGCCAAATCAAAGCCCTGACGGGTACCGTCGCGGTCCATGCTGGTGAGCAGAATTTCGCCCGCGCCCAGCGCCACCACTTCTTTCGCCCACGCCAGCGCATCGCGCCCCGTATCGTTGCGCCCGCCGTGGGTGAAGACGTGCCAGCGATTGGGCGCGACGGCCTTGGCGTCGATGGCGACCACGATGCACTGGCTGCCGACGCGGTCGGCGGCTTCGCGCACCAGCTCAGGGCGCTGCACGGCGGCGGTGTTGATGCTTACCTTGTCGGCACCAGCGTTGAGCAGGCGGCGAATGTCCGCCACGCTGCGCACGCCGCCGCCGACGGTGAGCGGAATGAACACCTGCCCGGCGACGGCTTCGACCACGTGCAGGATGGTGTCGCGCTCGTCCGAGCTGGCGGTGATGTCGAGAAAGGTGATTTCGTCCGCGCCTTCGGCGTCGTAGCGGCGGGCAACTTCCACCGGGTCGCCCGCGTCGCGCAGTTCCAGAAACTTCACGCCCTTGACCACGCGGCCTGCGTTGACATCCAGACAGGGAATGATGCGTTTGGCCAGCATAACGTTCAGCGCGCCCCGCTCAGTTCGTCGGCACGTTTTTGCGCAGCGACGAAATCCAGCGTGCCCTGATAGACCGCGCGTCCGGTAATCGCGCCCAGAATGCCGTCGTCGGCAACAGCGCACAGTGCTTCCACATCGTCCATCGTCGCCAGCCCGCCGCTGGCGATGACCGGAATGCGAATGGCGCGCGCCAGCCGCGCAGTGGCGTCCACATTGACACCGGTGAGCATTCCGTCGCGGCCAATGTCGGTGTAAATCACTGCTTCCACGCCGTAATCTTCAAACTTTTTCGCTAAATCAATCACGTCGTGTCCGGTGAGTTTCGACCAGCCATCGGTGGCGACCTTGCCATCCTTGGCGTCCAGCCCGACGAGGATGTGCCCGCTGAACGCGGCGCAGGCATCGCGCAGCAGGTCGGGGTTTTTCACCGCCGCCGTGCCGATGATGACGTATTGAATGCCCGCATCCAGATAACGTTCGATGGTATCGAGGTCGCGAATGCCGCCGCCCAGTTGCACGGGGATAGCACCGTCGATTTCTTTCAGGATGGCGCGGATGGCGGCTTCGTTTTTCGGCGTACCGGCAAAGGCACCATTCAGGTCGACCAGATGCAGACGGCGCGCGCCGCGTTTGACCCATTCGCGCGCCATCGCCGCAGGGTCGTCCGAAAACACCGTGACCGCATCCATTTCGCCCTGTTTGAGGCGAACGCACTGGCCGTCTTTCAAATCAATGGCGGGAATCAGCAACATGTTGGCACCATTTTGCAGTAAGAAATTTCTGGGAAATCAGGGCTTCCAGCGCAGGAAATTTTCCAGCAGCCGCAGCCCGTCGGCAGCACTTTTTTCGGGGTGACATTGCAGGGCGAAAAGATTGTCGCGCGCCACTGCCGCCGCAAAGCGCACGCCGTATTCCGTATGCGCGGCAACGTCGCTTTCCTGCTGCGGGCAAACGTAATAACTATGCACAAAGTAAAACCGCGCTCCCGGCGCAATGCCCGCCCACAGCGGATGTTCGCGCGCCGGCCAGACTTCGTTCCAGCCCATGTGCGGCACCTTGCGCCCCGGCGCATCGGCAAACCGTTTTACCCGTCCGGGCAAGATGCCCAGACCGGCGCAATCGCCTTCTTCGCTGTGTTCAAACAGCATTTGCTGGCCGACGCAAATGCCCAGAAACGGCTTATTGACCGCCGCTTCCCGCACCGCTTCCTCCAGCCCGCAGGCGGCCAGTTCGCGCATACAGTCGTGCATCGCGCCCTGACCGGGGAAAACCACCCGCGCAGCAGCGGCAACTTCTTCCGCCCGGCGCGTAACCTGCACGCGGCAACCGGCAGGCGCAACACGTTCCAGCGCCTTGTTGACCGAATGCAGGTTGCCCATGCCGTAATCGACAATGGCGACATCCACGCGGGCAGTGCTCACAACACCCCCTTCGTGGACGGCACGCTATCGGCGCGCGCCGCATCCACCGCCACCGCCATGCGCAGCGCGCGCGCAAACGCTTTGAACAGGCTTTCGCACTGGTGGTGCGCGTTCTCACCGCGCAAGCCGTCCGCGTGCAGGGTCAGCGCCGCGTAATTGACGAAGCCCTGAAAAAACTCCCGCGCCAGTTCCAGATCAAACTGGCCGACGCGCTCGCGCGAAAACTGCACAAACCAGTGCAGCCCCGGGCGACCGGAAAGGTCGACCACCACGCGCGAGAGCGCCTCATCCAGCGGCACATAAGCGTGACCATAGCGCACCACGCCCCGCCGCTCGCCCAGCGCCTGCGCAAACGCCTGCCCCAGCGCGATGCCCACGTCTTCAACCGTGTGATGGTCATCAATATGCGTGTCGCCCTCGGCGCTCACCCGCAGGTCAAAGGCGCCATGGCGCGCCACCTGATCGAGCATGTGATCCAGAAACGGCACCCCGGTTTTCAGCTCCGCCTTGCCCGAACCATCGAGCGAAAGCGAAACCTCAATACGGGTCTCCGACGTGTTGCGAGAAACAGTGGCCTGACGCATGGTAAGACGGCAATCCGGTAACAAACAAAGGCTGACCATCATACAACAGCCGCCCGCCGCCCGCGCCGCGCACCCGCCCGCCAGCGCGCCGCATACGCGCCCGCGCGTGCGCGCCTGCCACACTTTGCACGCCGCGCCCATTGCGGGGCGGCGCAAAAAGGGCAAAAATGCCCCCGCCCTGCCGCTTGCAGGGCATTGTGCTTTTCCCGCCCGATTGCAAGAGACACCGCCCATGAGCCGCTATTGGAGTCCCGCGCTGGCCGACCTCAGCCCCTACGTGCCCGGCGAACAGCCGCGCATCGCCAACCTCGTCAAACTCAACACCAACGAACTGCCCTTCGGTCCGTCGCCGCGCGT
>JAFZMK010000292.1 GCA_017553285.1 Rhodocyclaceae bacterium | reverse complement strand
TGGCGCAGTTGCGCCGCTGGCACGCGCGCGTGGCGCCGTGGTTGCAAAAACTGCTGCGCGGCACGGATGCGGCTTCCTTGCTGTGGGGCTTGCTGGAACGCTGGAATATGGGGCGATTGGCGGCGAACGTGGCGCGCGCGCAGGGTTTTACGCATGTGCATTGTCATGACCCGTTCATTGCGCAGGCTTTTTTCTTGGCGACGCTGTTTCGCCGTGGCGCGATGCGCTGGGGCGTGAGCGAACACGGTTTTGGCAGCTACACGCAGGCGATGCACGAAGATGGCGCGCGGCTGGGTGGGCACGCGATGCGTTTGCTGCGCACCGTGGAGCGCCGCGTGTTGGCGCGGGCGCACTGGGTGATTGCGCCGACGCGCGGCGGTTTGCTGCAACTGGCGCGCGATCTGGGTTTGCCGGGTGTGCAGCCGCATTGGTTTGCCGTGCCGCACGCGCTGTCGCGCCCGTCGGTGTTGCCCGAACGCGCGGCGGCGCGCGCGGCGCTAGGTTGGCAAGCGGATGAGTGGGTGGTGCTGGCCGTCGGCAGGCTGACGGCCCTCAAACGCTTTGACGTGCTGCTGGAAGCCTTTGCCCGCCTGTGCGACGAGCGGGCGCGGCTGGTGATTCTGGGCGAAGGCGACGATGCGCCCTTGCGCCGACAGGCCGAGGCGCTGGGCGTGGGCGCGCGCGTGACGCTGACCGTGACCGATGACGTCTGGCCGTATTACGCTGCGGCGGATGTGTACGTGAGCACGTCGGCGACCGAATCCTTTGGTCTGGCCAATCTGGAAGCACTCGCTGCCGGGCTGCCCGTGCTTGCCGCCGCCGCAGGCGCGGTGCCCGAAGTGGTGGGCGCGGCGGCGCAGTTGCTGCCGTCGGAAACCCAGACGCTGCGCGCGGCCTTGCCGCAGGCGCTGGCGGCGCTGCGCAATGATGCAGCGCGCGCGCGCAGCTTGCGAGTGCGCTCGGCGCAGCACGCGGGTGCGGTGCGGTGTGCCGAGGAAATTGCCGCGCGGCTGCGGGGTATCTACGCCGACGGGGAAGCTGCGCCGGTTGCGGGAACAGGGCAAGCGCCTGCGCCGCAACTGCCCTTGCCCTTGTTTGCGCAGCCCGCGCCGCTGGACTTGCCGCCTGCGGGCAGCCACGTGCTGGTGCTGGCGCCGCACGCGGATGATGAAACCTTTGGCTGCGGTGGCACGATTGCACGGCTGACGGATGCGGGCGTGCGGGTGGTGGTGGCGGTCGTCACCGATGGCGCGCGCGGCGACCCGGAAAACTATTGCGGCGGCGACGTTGTGCGCGTGCGGCGCGAGGAGGCGCTGGCGGCAACGCAGATTCTGGGCGTGACGCAGACACGGTTTCTGGATTTTCCCGACGGCGAGGTGCAGGCGGACGACGCCCTGCAAGCCGCGCTGCTGGCTTTGCTGGAAGAACTGCACCCGACGTGGGTGCTCGCGCCGGATGAAAACGACGCGCACCGCGACCACGTCGCCGTGGCACTGGCCGCCCAACGCGCCTGCGGGCAGTGGGCGGCGCAGGGCAACGCGCTGCGCGGGTTTGCGTATGAGACCTGGACGCCTGTGGCGGTAAGCTGCGTGCTGGATGTGGAACAGACGTGGGAAAGAAAACGTGCGGCGCTGACCGCCTATGCGCTGCCGTTGCGCTATGTGGATTACCTGGCGGGCATGGAAGGTTTGGGACACTACCGTTCTCTTGCCTGTGAAGGCAGACGGGTGGAAATGTTTCGTGCATGGAAGGTGGTGAAATGACAGAGGGTGATGCGGCGGTTTCGTCTCAGCGCTGGTTCGCGCGGGATGTGTGTGAGGAAGATTTTCCGGTTTTGGCGCCGCTGTTCCAGCAGGTGTTTGGCGCTCCGCTGCTGGAATCAATGTGGCGCTGGAAATACCTGGCGGGGCGCGGCTATGCGAAGTTTGTCTGCACCCCCCGCGACGGCGAAGATGTGGTGGGGCATTACGGCGGCTGGTCGCGTGCCGTGTTGCTGGCGGGCAAGGCGGGGTATGCCTTGCAGCCGATGGATGTGCTGGTGCGCCGTGATCAGCGCGGCGTGCTGACGCGCAATGGACCGATGGCGCTGGGTGCGCGGGCGCTGTTTGAAGATCAAGTGGGGGAGGGGCGAAAACACGTTTTTGTGTTTGGCTACCCCATGGATCGAGCTGCGAAGTTGGGGTACAAGCTGGGTTTGTATTTTGATGGCGGCGATGTGCTGGAACTGCGCTGGTCGTGCCACACCATGCGCCCGGACTGGCGCGTGCGCGTGCGGGAAATGAACGACTGGCCGGGGCAGCATTTTGATGCGGCGGCCAACGCCGCCTGGCAGGCGATGGCCGCCGATTTTGCGAATGATGCGCTGGGCGTGCGCGATGCGCAGTGGTTGCGTTATCGCTATCTGGAACATCCGCTGAACCGCTATCACCTGCTGGCGGTGCAAAACCGTCTGGGCAGGGGCGTGTGTGGCATCGCGGTGTTGCGTGCGTTAGAAGGCGGCGCGTTTGAATTGCTGGATTTGATTGGCGCGCGCCGTCAGTTTCCGTGCCTTGTGCGTGCGGCGCGGCGCTTTGCGGCAACACTGGGCGGCACGACGCTGTTCGGCTGGTTTGCCCGCAACAACAGCACAGGGCTGGAAAAGACGCAAGCAGCACAGGCGCACACGCCGCAGATGCAGCTAGCATTTGCGGCCTGCCGCGAACCGCTGCTAAGCCAGTTGCGCCGCATCTGGTGGTTTTCTTCCGGCGACATGGATTTTCGCTGAGGTCGGCACGTATGTTTGCCGGAAAGCCGCGCGTTTTGTTCGTGCTGCCCGCTGTGCTGATGGGCGGGGCGGAAACCCGGTTGCTCAATATGTTGGGCGCGTTTTCGCGCATTGAGCCGGTGCTGCTGGCGCACCGCGCCTTGCCCGGGATGGTGGAAAGCGGGCAGGCGGCGTTTTTTCTGGATGACTACACGCATCATCCCGACCCGTACTGTTTTGATATGCACAATATCATGCGCCATGCACGGGCGATTCGCGCCGTGACGCGCCAGTGCCAGCCGGACTTGACCTTCGGCTGGCTGCATCACGGTGCGATGTTTGTGCGCATGGCGAAATGGTTAGGGATGCGGGGCAGAATCGCCGGCTGCGTGTTGGGACCGCCGTATACCTATTACCGCAATCTGGGCGTGCCGCCGGGCTGGGGCGATCGCTTTTTCTTATGCGCCATCAGCCGCTGGCTGGATGTGCTGGTCACGCCCTCGAATGGCGTGCGCGAGGAGTTGATTGCGCATTTTCACGGCAAGCCGGAACGGATTCGGGCGATTTATAACGGCGTTGATCTGGAACGAGCGCAGCGGCTGGCACAGGCGACCGATGTCGCCGTGCCGCCAAAAACCCGCCCGCGCATCGTCAGCGCCGGACGCCTGGGGCCGGACAAGGGGTTTGAAGTGTTGCTGGAAGCCCTGGCGCGGCTGGTGCCGCAGGTCGATTGCGAACTGATGCTGCTGGGCGAG
>JAFZMK010000291.1 GCA_017553285.1 Rhodocyclaceae bacterium | reverse complement strand
CTTGCCTGCGGCAAAGGCGATAAAATGCGCGGTTTTCTGTTCAACCCCCTCTTTGTGCTCACAGGAGCATGACACCATGCCAATTTACGAATACCACTGTTCCCATTGCGGCTTTCAGAAAGACCACCTGCAAAAACTGCGCGACAAACCGCTGACCACCTGCCCCGCCTGCGGTCAGGAAACCTATGCCAAAGCGGTGACCGCCGCCGGTTTCCAGCTCAAAGGCACCGGCTGGTACGCCACCGATTTCAAAGGCAGCAACAGCGCCGCCACTGCGCCGGCGAAAAAAGAAACGCCCCCGCCCGCCCCGGCTGCCAACGCTGGCGGCTGCTGCGGCAACTGCGCCTGCCACGGCGCATAACGGCACCCGCGCACACCCTGCTTTCCCGTTTTCCCTTTCCACTTTCCGGACGATTCCATGCGTAGCCATTACTGCGGCGAAGTCACCGCCGCCCACCTTGACCAGATTGTTACCCTTTGCGGCTGGGTGCATCGCCGCCGCGACCACGGCGGCGTCATCTTCATCGACCTGCGCGACCGCGCCGGGTTAGCGCAGATTGTGTGCGACCCGGATCGCGCCGAAATGTTTGCCACTGCCGAATCGGTGCGCAATGAATACGTGCTGAAAATCACCGGCAAGGTGCGCCGCCGCCCAGCGGGCACAGAAAACCCGGACCTCGCTTCGGGCGAAATCGAAGTGCTGTGCCACGAAATCGACGTGCTCAACGTCTCGGCCACGCCGCCGTTCCAGCTCGATGATGAACACATTTCCGAGAACGTGCGCTTGACCCATCGCGTCATCGATCTGCGCCGCGCGCCAATGCAGAAAAACCTGCAATTGCGCTATCGCGTCGCCCGCGCGTGCCGCCGGTTTCTCGACGAGCAGGGCTTCATCGACGTGGAAACGCCCATGCTCACGCGCAGCACGCCCGAAGGGGCGCGCGATTATCTGGTGCCTTCGCGCGTGCATCCGGGGCAGTTCTTCGCCCTGCCGCAGTCGCCGCAGTTGTTCAAACAGTTGCTGATGGTGGCGGGCTTTGACCGCTACTATCAAATCGTCAAGTGCTTCCGCGATGAAGATTTGCGCGCCGACCGCCAGCCGGAATTTACGCAAATCGACCTGGAAACTTCGTTTCTGGATGAAAACGGTGTGATGGAAATCGCTGAAAACATGGTGCGCTACGTCTTTGCCGATGCGCTCGATGTCGCCCTGCCCGCCGCGTTCCCTCGCATGACCTATGCCGAGGCGATGCAGCGTTATGGCTCGGACAAGCCCGATTTGCGCGTGACGCTGGAATTTACCGACATCACCGAAGACGTGCGCGATGTGGCCTTCAAGGTGTTCAGCGGTCCTGCCAACCTGCCGGACGGGCGCGTCGTCGCGCTGCGCATTCCGGGCGGGGCGGCGCTCACGCGCAGTGAAATCGACGAATACACCCGCTTTGTCGGCATCTATGGTGCGAAGGGGCTGGCGTGGATTAAGGTCAATGACGCCAGCCAGCTTTCGGAGGCCGGTTTGCAGTCGCCGATTGTGAAAAACCTGCACGAGAAGGCGCTGGCGGCAATTGTCGGCAAAACCGGCGCGCAAAATGGTGACCTGATTTTCTTCGGTGCCGACCGCGCGCGCATCGTCAATGATGCGCTGGGCGCGCTGCGCGTGAAAATCGGCCACGAGAAGGGACATACCAACGGCGAGGCGTGGTGTCCGGTGTGGATTACCGATTTTCCGATGTTTGAATACGACGAGGGCGAAAAACGCTGGAACGCTTGCCACCATCCTTTCACCAGCCCGAAAGAGGGGCATCTGGACATGCTGGTGACGGAACCCGGCAAGTGCCTGGCGCGCGCCTATGACCTGGCGCTGAACGGCTGGGAAATCGGCGGCGGTTCCATCCGTATCCATCGCGCCGAGGTGCAGCAGAAGGTGTTTTCTGCGCTGAACATCGGCGAGGAAGAACAACAGGCCAAGTTCGGGTTTTTGCTCAACGCGCTGCAATACGGCGCCCCGCCCCACGGCGGGCTGGCCTTCGGACTGGATCGCATCGTGACCTTGATGGCGGGCGCGGAATCCATCCGCGATGTCATCGCGTTCCCGAAAACCCAACGCGCACAGTGCCTGCTCACCGACGCCCCGGGGCCAGTCGACGAAAAACAACTGCGCGAACTCTCCTTGCGCGTGCATACACGACCTGCCGTGCCGGGGGCGTGAGGCAGGTTTCCTGAACGGCGGTTTGCACGCCGCCTTACGGGCGCGGCGCAAGCGTCGCGCCCTGTTTTATACCCCCTCCCCTGTGTATGTAGCACTTTTCCGCCGCGCAGACGGCGGCTTTGCGGGCGTCGATGAGTTGTTTTTCTTCGTCCGTGAAGCGGGAAATGGACGTGTCTTAATCCCTTTGAAATCAGGGCTGGGTTGGTTCCCGTGACGCTGATAAATTCAGCGGCGACGTGCTTGAGTCTTAATCCCTTTGAAATCAGGGCTGGGTTGGAACTTGTCGACGTTGCCCAGACCGACGATTTTGGGGGCGGACGGGGGAAAATGGAGAGCCGTTATCAAAATGACCCAGAAACCGCTGCAATGCTCTGCGCCGCCACGGAGGAAAACCATGGACATTCGTCCCATCGGTGCGCCCTCTCCTGCCGCCTGATTCATTTCAAGGCGGCGATTGCCGCCGCGCCGCCCTGCCCTCACAGGGCGCGCAGGCCGCGAAAATTGACCATGGTTCCTTCGCCGCGAAAGATTCGCGTTGTGTGCTGCTGGGCAAAGCCGACGGCGGCGAAATAGCCGGGAAATTCGGCGGGTATGTTGGCTTTTATCCGCTGTTCCAGTTGCGGGTCGGGGTGCTCGGGAGTGGGTTCGGGGAAACAGTTTGCCTGCACCATCACCCAGGCGCGCAGGCCGCCTTCTTCAAACCACAGGTCGGGATGCACGTCCGGGTCGCTGTTCCAGGACAAAATCTGCTTGCCTTCTTGCTGAAGCTGCTCGCGCACAATCTGCACGGCAAAGTCGTGCAGTTCCCAGTCGGTGACGGCAATGCGCTGGTTCGTGACCAGCGCGGGCGGCTCGATGGTCTCGCCGTCCAGCCCGACCAGCCCCCAGCCCGGTCGCACGGGTTGCCATTGCTTTTGGGCGTCCGGCACGAACATGCCGATGTCGCGCGCGCCGCGCACGCGCGCTGCGCCGTCGGTCTGCTCAATGATTGTGCGACGCATGGGCATGAGGCAGGCGTGCCCTTCGTAACCTTCGGCAATGCGGCGCAGCCCCGCCGGTGTGCCGGGGAAGGCGTGGCGTTGTTCCACGTCGTAGAGGCGCACAAAAAACACCTGATTGCCCAGAAAGAACGAGATATGTTCCAGACAGGGCGCTTGCGGCACATCGGACTTGAGCCAGCGGAAGAAATACCCGTGCTCGCGAATCGCCTTGCTGCAAAGGCGTTCCAGATGAACACCGGCAGTTGCCAGACAGTCGAGAAATTGCGGCGAAGGGCGCGCGCTTTCAACCTTGTGCATCGTTTGGCTCCGTGCGTGCGGCTTCATGCAGCAGCAGCGCCTGGCTGTATTGCAAAAATTCGTCCAGATGCTCGGTGAGGATGCTCACCGTAATCGGCAGGTGCAGGGCTTGATAGTCATGCACGGCAATGTTGCGAAAGCCGACCATGCG
>JAFZMK010000290.1 GCA_017553285.1 Rhodocyclaceae bacterium | reverse complement strand
CCGTCAGGCGGGCGTGTCCATCGGGCGTGCCGAAGTGCTGTGGCGCGAAGCAGAAGCCGCAGCCGCCCGCAGCCATACGCCGAAAATGCCGGAATACTGGCGCGCCTGTACCGAAAACTTCCGCGCCGCGCTGCGCGCCGAGCACGAACGCAAACAGGCGGCTACCCGTGTCGCACCGTTCTTCAACAGCCAACAGCGCATGGCCAGACTGCCCTTGCAGGTGAGCGAAGTGATGATGCGCTCGGCTGCCCAGTGGTATTCGCGCTGGTACGCCACTGCTGCCAATTCCCTGCTGCTCGCCGCATGATGTTGCGCTGACCGCGAGCGGGCGCATTCACAGAATTTTCAGTGTGTCTCCCTCCTCTCCTGTCTATCAGGAGATTTTACACCCGGCACTTGCCGGGTGTTTTTTTTGCCGGTACGCAGGCGTTTAGCGGCGGCTGCGGTACAAGACAAACAGCACCAGCAAAGCGCCCAGCGCAAAAAGGGCGGCGCGGTTTTCTTGCAGCAGTTGCGATGCGCTGACGGGTTCGGGCGGCAGTTCGCGGGTGAGCACAATCGTGTCGGCGCGCGCAGGCTTGCTTTGCGCACTTTCGTGCGGCGGCGCGTCCGGCGTGCGGCGGGTGCTCTGGGCGAGAGCCGTCCGCGCCTGCTGGGCGGGCACTTTGTCGTACTGCGGCGGCAGGGCGCCGGGGCGGGTGTAATCGGCGGTTGCCAACATGCCGTAGCGCGCCGTGAATTTGTACGGCGGATTGCCGACGGAAAACTTGAACGGGATGGATTCGTAGATGAATTCTTGCCCGGTGTCGCGCACCTGCTGGATGGCAAAGTGCAGGTGCGGGCCGGAAGAATAGCCCGTGTTGCCGGATAAGCCGATGACTTCGCCTTCGCGCACGCGCTGCCCGGGCGAGACGGTGACGCCGCCGGGCGCGAGATGGGCGTAGATGGCGCGTGAGCCGTCGTCGTGCAAAATGATGATGACGTTGGCTTCGCCTTCCTTGTCGGGCGTCATGCCGCCTTCGGAGTGCTCAAACTCGGTGTAGATGACCGTGCCTGCGCGCGCGGCGACGATGGGGGTGTCTTCCGGCATGGAAAAATCGACGGCGTGCAGGCTGCTGGGCGTGGAGTGGGTGGCGATGGGACCGCCCGTCGCTTGCCCGACGAGAAAGGTCAAACCATCGCGAAACGGCAGGCGATAGCGCGCATCCAGCGAAGGATGGGCGCGAAAATCGCCCAGCCCCCAGTGGTAGTTCATGCGAAACGACATATCTCGCGCGGGGTTGGCGGGCAACACCGTGCCCAGCACAACGCCGGTGCGCCCGGGCGGCACGACGCTGAGAATCGGAAACTGCCCCAGCCCGGAGACGTTTTCGACCTGCGTCAGGGCAATGCGCACCGAGACCGGCGCAACCCCGTTGTTGTGGGCGACCAGCCGAAAGCCGGTGGCGGTTTTTTCGGAGGTGACCTTGAAGTCGTAACGGTCAGCCAGCCGCGCCTGCGCGTTGCCCGGCAACAGGCAGAGGCACAGCGCAAGGCAGCACAGCAGGCGGAGCAGGGCGGCGGCGGCGGTTTTCATGATGCGTCCTTGTCGTCGTTTGTGCGTGCGGCGGCTTCGTCAAGCCGGCGCAGTTGCCGCAGTTTTTCGGCGATGCGCATTTCCAGCCCGCGTTCGACGGGGCGATACCAGCCCGGTTCGTCCATGCCGTCGGGCAGATAGGTTTCGCCAGCGGCGTAGGCGTTGGGTTCGTCGTGGGCGTAGCGGTAGGCTTTGCCGTAGCCGAGTTCCTTCATCAGGCGGGTGGGCGCGTTGCGCAGGTGAATGGGCACTTCGCGGCTGCCGTCTTGTTGCACGAAGGCGCGCGCCTGGTTGTAGGCCATGTATCCGGCGTTGCTTTTCGGCGCGACCGCCAGATAGAGCACGGCTTGCGCCAGCGCCAGTTCGCCTTCCGGCGAGCCGAGGCGCTCGAAGGTGAGCGCGGCATCGTTGGCAAGCTGCACGGCGCGCGGGTCGGCAAGACCGATG
>JAFZMK010000289.1 GCA_017553285.1 Rhodocyclaceae bacterium | reverse complement strand
CCGCCTGCGGCGCGCCGCTGATGGAACGCGCCGGGCGCGCCGCCGCCGAGTTTGCCCTGCGCCTCACCGCGCATGACGCCGCGCGCCCCATCCTGATTGCCTGCGGCCCGGGCAACAACGGCGGCGATGGTTTTGTGATGGCGCGCCTGTTGCGCGAGGCGGGGCGGCAAGTCACGCTGGCGTTTCACGGCGACGTTACCCGCCTCAGCGAAGACGCGCGCGCCGCCTATTCCGCGTGGTGGCAGGCGGGCGGACGCGAAGTTGCCACGCTGCCAGCAATGCCCACCGAAGGCTGGGCGCTGGCGGTCGATGCGCTCTTTGGCATCGGCTTGACGCGCGACATTGCCGAACCCTGGGCGGACTGGATTGCGCGCATGAACGCCCTGCCCTGCCCACGGCTGGCGCTGGATATTCCCAGCGGCCTGTTTGCCGACACCGGCTGCGCGGGTGCAACGACCTTCCGCGCCACGCACACGCTGACCTTCCTCACCCACAAACCCGGCTGCCACACCGCCGACGGCCCCGATTGCTGCGGCCAATTGCAACTGGCAACACTGGATGTTGACGCGCCGACGCTGTTGCCCGCCGGTGCGCACCTGATTTGCCGGGGGCGGCTTGGGCGCGCACTGCCCGCACGCCGCGCCAATTCGCACAAGGGCGATTACGGCACGGTGGCGCTCGCAGGCGGCGCGCGCGGCATGGTCGGCGCGCTGTGGCTGGCGGCGCGCGCGGCACTGATGCTGGGCAGCGGGCGCGTGCTGGCCGCCGCACTCGGCAACGATGCCCCGCCCGTCGACCCAAACTATCCCGAAATCATGACGCGCGCGCCCGACGCACTGCCCGACATTGCCACCGTGCTGGCCATCGGCCCCGGGCTGGGGCAAAGCGAAGAGGCGGTCAACCTGCTCACCCGCCTGCTCAGTCTGGAACAACCGCTGCCGCTGGTGCTCGATGCGGATGCGCTGAACCTGATTGCGGCAGATGCCAGTCTGGTGCTGTGCCTTGCCGCGCGCGGGGCGATTCACCGTGGCCCGTGCCTGCTCACGCCGCATCCGGCAGAAGCCGCCCGTCTGCTCGAATGCGACACCGCCGCCGTGCAGCGCGACCGCATCGGTGCCGCGCGCAAGTTGGCGCAAAAATTCCGCGCCTACGTGTTGCTCAAAGGCTGCGGCAGCGTCCTCGCGCATCCCGATGGTCGCTGGCAACTCAACACCAGCGGCAACGCGGCGCTGGCCACTGCCGGTAGCGGTGACGTGCTCACCGGCATGATTGCCGCGCTGCTGGCGCAAGGCGTGCCGCCGGAAGACGCGCTGGCGCTGGCCGCCCATCTGCACGGGCTGGCGGCAGAGGCGCTCTGCCAGCAAGACGACGGCCCCGTCGGGCTGAACGCAGGCGCGCTGGCGCAAGCGGCGCGGCGCATTCTCAACCGCTGGCTTCGTGAAGCGCAAAATGCGGCGCAAGCGTGACGCCGTTGCCGCTGGATTACAGACGATTCGGGGTAAAATCAGCCCCCGCACGCAGCAACACAACACCATGAAAAAGGTTCTTCCCCGATGAACACACAAGCACAGGAACCCGAAGACATTTCCCGTTTTCTGGTCGACAATGCCGAGCTGATTCGCGGCATTTTCGACGGTATGCTGGAACGGCGGGTGTTCATCTCGCTTTCCATTCCGCACGAAGAAGGCAGCCAGTTCATGTCCATGCTCTCCAGCGTGGAAGGCCGCACCATCACGTTTGACCTGCCGGCAGACCCGGCGCTTACCGGCCAGGTGCTGCGTCACGCCAAGCTCAACGCCAGCGCGCAAGATGGCGGCGTACAGGTGCAGTTTCGTCTCGCCGATGTGAGTTTGAGCGAACGCGACGGGCGCAAGTGCTTTAGCTGCGCGCTGCCGGCGGATTTGTACCGCATCCAGCGCCGCAACGCCTACCGCGTGCCCGTGCCCGTGCATGACGAAGTCATCTGCGATGTGGTCTTTTCCGACCCCAACGGCAAACCCATCACGCGCCGCCTGCGCGTTTTCGACCTTTCCATCGGCGGGCTAACCCTGCTGATGCCGCTGGACATTCCCGAACTGCCCACCGACACCCAGCTTTCCGTGTGCACGCTGCGCCTGCCCGATACCGACCCGATGGACGTGCAGCTTGTCGTGCGCAACAGCTTCGCGCTGCCCACGCGCAGCGACAACATCCGCCGGCGCGTCGGCTGTGAATTTATCGACCTGCCCGGCAGCGCAGAAAACCGCCTGCAACGCTACATCTTCAAAATCGAGCGCATCCTGCGCGCGAAATCGCATTCGTAAGCGTCGCCGCCCTTCATGGTTACCACCGTCGCGCACGCCGCCGAACTGGAGCACCGCCTCACCCAAGGGCTGGAAGAAGCCGAAGGCGAACGCCTGCTGGCCACCATCGAGGTCGCCCGTCAAACCAGTGGCGAACAGGCGCTGGAGACCGGCGAACCCTTCTTTGACCACGCGCTGGGCATGGCCGGCATCGCCGCCGAACTCAAACTCGATATCGACAGCCGCATTGCCGCGCTGCTGTTTTTCATCGACTGGCCGCCGGAAAAACTCACCGAACGCTTTGGCGAAGCCGTCTGCGGGCTGGTCACCAGCGGCAAGCGTCTCATCGGTCTGCGCGTGCACACCCAGGCCGCCGCCGAACTGCCCGCCGAGACGGCGCAAACGCAGGTAGAAGTGCTGCGCAAAATGCTGCTGGGCATGGCGCAGGACGTGCGCGTCGTGCTGCTGCGGCTGGCCTCGCGCACGCAAACCCTGCGCTATTTCGCCGCCCGCAAACAAGACACCGCACTGCGCCGCGACTACGCCCTTGAGAGCCTCAACATCTACGCCCCGCTGGCAAACCGCTTGGGCGTGTGGCAGCTCAAGTGGGAACTGGAAGATTTTTCCTTCCGCTTTCTCGAACCCGAGCAATATCACCGCATCGCCAAGTTGCTCGACGAGCGCCGCGTCGAGCGCGAAGCCTTCATACAGGAAGCCGTCGCCACGCTGCGCCAGAAACTCAAAGAAGCCCACATCGAAGGCGAAGTCAGCGGTCGCCCCAAACATATTTACAGCATCTACAACAAGATGCGGCACAAAAACATCCCCTTTTCCGAGGTCTACGACATTCGCGCCGCGCGCGTGCTGGTGCCCAAGGTGCGCGATTGTTACGTCGTGCTCGACATCGTCAACCAGCTCTGGCAACCCATCGCCGACGAATACGACGACTACATCAGCCGCCCCAAAGGCAACAACTACCAATCGCTGCACACCGCCGTCTACGCCGGCGACGGGCGCGCGCTGGAAGTGCAGATTCGCACCTTCGAGATGCACCGCCACGCCGAATTTGGCGTTGCCGCGCACTGGCGCTACAAAGAAAAAAGCACACACGAAGGCGGCAGTTATGACGAACAAATCGCCCTGCTGCGCAGCCTGCTTTCCTGGCGCGATGACGCCGTGCGCGACGCCACCGGCTGGGTCGACCAACTGCGCAGCGCCACGCTCCACGACACCATCTACGTACTCACCCCGCAAGGGCGCGTCAT
>JAFZMK010000288.1 GCA_017553285.1 Rhodocyclaceae bacterium | reverse complement strand
GCTTGACTTTGGGGCAGGGCGGGGGCAGGATGGTTTCGGGCGGTTATCTGTCGCCGCATTCATAGTGCGGAGCGTTTCGGACGTTAGCGAAGGGAACCGCCTTTTTTCATCCATTTTGCCAAAGACAGCGCCGCCATCCGGCGCTTTTTTCGTGCTGCAAATACGGCTTGACTGTGCGCCGAACAATCCGGAAAGGCTTTCGTAACGCGGCAGCTTGACTTTGGGGCGGGACGGGGGCAGGATGGCGGCGTCATTGGCGTAGAAGTGCTGCGAACACGTCCGTTCAGCGCCAGACACTCGCAGGTGACGCAGCGCCTGCGGGCGTCATTGGAAACCGCTGTGCGGCGAACACCCCCAAGGATTTCCAGACGAAGCCACGGCGACGCCGCGCCGTGGCTTTTTTTATTTCAGCCATCGCTTCGGGGAAGAAGCCGCAGAGCGAGCAACACAGTTGCCCACCCTGCTGCTGATAGACCGTTTGCCGCAAAAATTAAGGGCGCGATGAATCGCGCCCTTGTGCACCCTTCGCGGCGGCGTTTGAGTGCTGCCTCGGAATCGCTACTACCCGCCAACGCCGCAGTCACGTCCGATAGCGCAACCATCTTCCCCCTGAACCATCCAAAAGTCAACAACACCATGAACACCGACCCGATCCCTGACCGTGAAGAACTCGCCCGCTGCCGAGCGCATGGAACTGCGCGCCCGTTACCTTGCGCTGTGGGAGGTGCGCGACGAACCGAAACCGGCGCTTTCCGCCTTCGTGTTTGTGCCGAAGCGGTGGTGGACGGGCGCGACTACGTTTGTTCCGGAAGACGTGGAGGATGTGCGAACGTGGCGGGAATATATGGAACGCCAGCGCACCGGATACCGAAGGTATCGCAAGGAATAAAAAAGCCGCGAATCGCTTAGTCGTTCGCGGCGGCCTGGCAATCTACGGGCGTGGTCTAAGCACTAGTAGCCATGGCGAAGCCAATCTTCCCCCCGAACCATCCAAAAGTCAACAACACCATGAACACCGCCCCGATCCCTGACCGTGAAGAACTCGCCCGCTGTGCGCGCCGCGCCGCGTTTGACTTTTCGCAAGCAGAAAAGACCTTGCGCGCCTGGCTGAACATCGCCCGCGAAATGAGCGCCCCCACGTTCGCGCCCGGGTGAATTGGTTAATGGTGAATTGTGAATGGTGCGCCGCTGGCGCGGCGCTTTCACCATTGGCCAGTCGCCATTCACCCCTTACCGTTAAGAGGCCTTGGCGATGGCGGTAGCAGCGGCGCAATCGCCCGCGCCGGTGTATGGCTATGAATCGCTGGCGCGGCGTGGGTTTGCCGGGCGCGGTAACGATGATGACGGCGGCGAGCGCAAAGGATGGTGGCGGTTTTGGTGAGGCTTACTTGCCGTTGCCGCCAAGAATGCCGCCGATGAAACCGACGATTGCGCAGAATACAAAGGCCAAGACGTAAAAACCAACCCATGCCCAAAACACACCGTAAACCACCCTGCCAAAGTCTAGCCCCGTGTGCGCACACCATATAACCGGCGCTACAAACATCGCGATTATGACCAAGGCAGCGGAAGTATCTACCTTGTCCGTCAATTTAAGTTTCTGATTCGCCATGTCTACATCCTCCCTTGAAGCCGCTATCCGCATCCTGATTGACACGAAAGACGGGCAAAGCCAGCTTGCGGCACTGTCCGACGCCTTCGTAAAACACCTGCAAAGCATCGGCAAGACTGCGGAAGATTTTGACGCTATCAAGCAACTTTCACAAGACCTTGAAACAGGCAAGGTGCAAGCGGAGGAATGCGCTGCCGAAATGGTGCAGCTTGCCGGTGTGTGGAAAAAAATGTCCACCGAGGCTGCGGATAAGGATTTGCTTGGCATAAAGTCGCATGTTGAGGTGCAGCGGCAGATTGAGGCAACGCGCGCAGCTTACGATCGCTTGAAGAAATCCGGCACACTCACCAGTGCGGAACTGGCGCAAGCGGCGATGAAAAGCGAAGAACGCATCCGTGAGCTAAAGCATCAAACAAACGGCTGGATCGATTCGCTGGGCAAGGCAAAGACGGCGCTGGGCGGCGTAGTTGGGGCTTTCGCTGGTATGGCGAAAGTTACAGGCGACGCGGTGCAGTTTGAAGCCGCTATGGCGGACGTTGCCAAGGTAGTAGACGGCACTGAGGAACAGATGCAGCACTTGACGGCGCGCATCAAGGATATGACAAGAACGTTACCGCTTGCGGCATCGGAACTTGCCCATATTGCCGCTGCTGGCGGGCAGTTGGGCGTACCGATTGAGAAGCTGGAAACCTTCGTGCGCCTTGCCGCCAAAATGTCCACCGCCTTCGGCATGAGCGCGGAAGAAGCCGGGCAGGCCGTGGCGAAACTGACAAACATCTTCGGCTTACCGATTGAGCAAGTAGAAAAACTCGGTGACGCCATCAACACGCTGGGCAACACCACGGCGGCGACGGAATCCAGCATCGTGGAAGTGTTGACGCGCATCGGCGGCACGGCAAAACAGTTTGGGCTTTCTGCTGAACAGGCTTCCGCGCTGGCCTCTACCATGTTGAGTATGGGCGTATCCGCGCAGGTGGCGGGTACCGGCATCAACGCCATTTTGAACAAGCTGCAAACGGCAACGATTCAAGGCAAGGAATATGTGCCCCCACGTTCGCGCCCGTCACTCACTTCCACGTCGCCGCTGGCGCGGCTTCCGGCACCAAAGGGCAAAGCGATGCTTTGCCTTTCCGCCTCTGTCCACCCGAGGGGGCTGCGCACTCCCCCAGTCGGCTTCGCCGACAGCCCCCTCTGAGAGGGGGCCTGAATAAGCCTCCCTCTCAGAGGGAGGTGTCACGGCGAAGCCGTGACGGAGGGAGGGCGGCCATGCGGCGCGCGAGTTTTCAAGACGCGCTTGCGGCGATGGGCGTTAGCGCGCAACAGCTTGCCGCCGACATTCAGGCGAACCCGCAAGCGGCGCTGACCGAGTTTTTGCGCACGCTGGAACAGGTGGACAAGGCGAGCCGTGCGGAAATTCTTAGCCGTTTGTTTGGCGCGGAATATCAGGATGACGTAGCGCGACTGCTGGGCGGCCTGAATCAGTACGAACAGGCGCTTGCGCGCGTGGGCGATGCGGCGCAGACGGCGGGGGCGGGCGTTTTGGGGGCGATGACGCGCCTTGTGCTATCTCCCGCCCCGGCGCAGGTTATTGGTTCCGGTTCTTGCGCATGGATTCGGGCACCTGGAAAAGGGGTTTGCGGTCTTTGGGTGCCTGAAAAAGGGGTTTGCGGTCTTCGGGTACGGGGAAAAGGCTGGGCACTTGCGTGCGCGGTTTGGTGGCGGGTTGCGCGTTGGAGGGGAAGTCTTTTTCTATCGCAGCCAATTCTTCCAGCCATTCCACAATCCATTGCGCCTTCTGGGTGGAGCCGGATGGCACTTTTTCGCCGTTGCCGTCGATGATGGAGGGCGTGCCGGGCAGGTGCAGGCTGCGGTATAGCCGATTGTTCCGCTCGGCGGCGGTGTTGCCGCGCTGGCAGGGGGTGTCCGTCAAGGCTTTGCCGCGCATGGCTTGTTTCCACATCGACAGGCGCTCTTCTGGCGGGGCGCACAGCAGGGTACTTACCGCTGGCATCGAACGTTCGCGCCCGATGACGGTGACGGGGAGGATGTGGACGGTGTAGTCTGCGGCGAGCTTGTCCAGTTCTGCTTCCAGACGGCGGCAGTGGCCGCAAACCGGGTCAGAGAAGACGTACAGCGTGGCTTTGTCGCCAGCGGAACGCGCCACCGAATATTGCCCGGTGCGCACGGCGTCGCGCAGCGTTTTGGCGGCCTTGTCCTGCGCGGGGGCGGCCAGTGCGTGCGTGGCGGCAAGCGCGATCAGCGGGGCGATTAGCCATGTGCGCGCTGCTTTGTGGGTGAGGGGGGAAAGGTTTTTTCATGGTGTGCTTGCTTCCATACGGGAAAGAGCGGGATGGTTCGATGTTGCCGGGTTGCTGCTTAGTCGCTGCCGGGTGCGGGCGGGGGCAGGCCGGGTTGGGGGTGGTTGGGGACGGGGGCGTAGCGGTAGTGCTCTACGCTCATCAGCAGGCGGATGGCGGATGCTGCGGTTTGCGTGGCTTCGTGGCGGATGTGCGCCAGCGTGGCTTCGGGCTGGTCGGGTTCGTAGCTGCGCTGGAGGATGGCGCGGGTGAGTTCGCCAAATTCTTCGCCGAGTACGGCCAGGGCGTGCATGGGGTCGTCGGGCCAGTGGGGGAATTTTTGCGTGGCGCGCGCCAGTTCGGCGCGGATGGCGGTGAAGGCTTGGTCAAGCGTCATGGCGAGGGCGAGGGCGGAAAAGGAAACGGCAACCGGCGCGGCGCGGTTGCCGTTGTGCGTGGGTGGGAAAGCGGGGCGGCTTAGGCGGTTTCGGGACGCAGGTGGGGGAAGAGGATGACGTCGCGAATGGCGGGGGCGTCGGTGAGCAGCATGGTGAGGCGGTCGATGCCGATGCCGCAGCCGCCGGTGGGCGGCAGGCCGTATTCGAGGGCGCGGATGTAGTCGGCGTCAAAATACATGGCTTCTTCGTCGCCGTCGGCGCGGGCTTTGGCTTGTTCGTTGAAGCGGGCGGCCTGGTCTTCGGGGTCGTTGAGTTCGGAGAAGCCGTTGGCGATTTCGCGCCCGGTCATGAAAAGCTCGAAGCGCTCGGCGATGGTGGGGTCGCGGTCGCTGCGGCGCGAAAGCGGCGAGACTTCGGCGGGGTAGTCGACGATGAAGGTGGGTTCCCAAAGCTGGGCTTCGGTGGCTTCTTCAAAGAGCTGGAATTGCAGCACGCCCAGCCCGGCATTGGGGCGCACTTCGGCGCCCATCTCCACGAGCTTGGCGCGCAGCCAGGCGGGGTCGTTGAGTTGTTCCATGCTGAAGCCGGGGTTGTGGTGGTGGATGGCTTCGGTGACAGTGAAACGGGCGAAGGGACGGGAAAAATCCAGTTCGCGCCCTTGGTACTGGAAACGCTCGGTGCCCAGCGCCTGGCGCGCGGCGTGGCGCAGCAGCCCTTCGGTGAAGTTCATGATGTCGTTGTAGTCGGCATAGGCTTCGTAAAACTCCATCATGGTGAATTCGGGGTTGTGCCGGGGGGACAGCCCTTCGTTGCGGAAGTTGCGGTTGATTTCAAAGACTTTTTCAAAACCGCCGACGACCAGACGTTTGAGGTACAGCTCGGGCGCGATGCGCAGGTACAGCGGCATGTCGAGCGCGTTGTGATGCGTGACGAAGGGGCGCGCGGCGGCACCTCCAGCGATGGGGTGCATCATGGGCGTTTCGACTTCGAGGAAACCGGCGCCGGTCATGTATTCGCGGATGGATTGCACGATGCGGCTGCGCGCCACGAAGGCAAAGCGCGTTTGCTCGTTCATGATGAGGTCGACGTAGCGCTGGCGGTATTTGAGTTCGATGTCGCTGACACCGTGGAATTTGTCGGGCAGGGGGCGCAGGTTTTTGGTGAGCAGGCGCACCTGGGCGGCTTTGACGGTGAGTTCGCCCGTGCGGGTTTTGAACAGCGTGCCCACGCAGCCGATGATGTCGCCAATATCCCAGGTTTTGAACTCGGCATAGACTTCTTCGCCGACGGCGTCGCGCTGGATGTAGAGCTGGATGCGCCCGCTGTGATCCTGAATGGTGAGGAAACTGGCCTTGCCCATGACGCGCTTGAGCATGATGCGCCCGGCAAGACGCACTTCGATGTTGTCGGCTTCCAGTGCTTCATGGGTTTTGTCGCCGTAGCGTTCGTCGAGCTTGGCGGCGGTGTTTTCGCGCTTGAAGTCGTTGGGGAAGGCGTGGCCGCGTGCGCGCCATTGGGCGAGTTTTTCGCGGCGTTCGGCAATGAGGGCGTTTTCGTCTTGCGCGGGGGCAGATTCCGGTGTGTGCGGGGCTTGGCTCATGATGGGACGGGGTTCAGGCCGTTTTCGGCTGGGCTTCGGGAATGGTGATGCTGACTTCGAGCACTTCGAGGTTGGCGTTCTTTTCGAGTTCGACCTTGACATCGTCCTTGTTGATCGGGACGTATTTGGAGATGACGTCAATCAGCTCTTGCTGCAAGGCTTTCAGGTTGATGCCGGGACGACCGCTGTGGCCGCCTTCGTGGGTGATGATGAGGCCGAGACGTTCCTTGGCGATGGCGGCGGTGGTTTTCTTTTTCTCGCCAAAAATGCGGGAAATCAGGGACAGGGACATGTTACTTGCCTCCGAAGATGCGTTGGATGAGGCCGGGCTTGGCGTAGTCGACAAAACGCAACGGGCGCTTGGCCAGCGCTTCTTCACGGCTGCCTTCTTCGAGGAAGCGGGCGACGACGTCTGAATAGGCTTCGGCAACGTCCGAGCCTTTCAGGTGAATGGCGGGCATGCCCTGGTTGGAGGCTTGCAGCACGGCTTCGGATTCGGGAATGACGCCAATCAACGGGATGCGCAGCAGTTCCTGCACGTCCTTGTAGGAGAGCATTTCGCCTTCGGCCACACGGCGCGGCGAATAGCGGGTAATCAGCAGGTGTTCGACGACCGGCTCTTCGCCATTTTGCGCGCGGCGGGATTTGGATTGCAAAATGCCGATGATGCGGTCTGAGTCGCGCACCGAGGAGACTTCCGGGTTGGTGGTGATGATGGCTTCATCGGCAAAGGTGAGCGCCATGACGGCGCCATGTTCAATGCCGGCGGGCGAATCGCAGACGATGAATTCAAAGTCCATCTGGCGAAGCTGGTCGATGACTTCTTCGACGCCTTCTTCGGTCAGCGCGTCTTTGTCGCGCGTTTGCGAGGCGGGCAGGATGTAGAGGTTTTCACACTGCTTGTCCTTGATGAGCGCCTGGCTCAGGCGGGCATCGCCCTGGATGACGTTGACAAAGTCGTAGACCACGCGCCGCTCGCAGCCCATGATGAGATCCAGGTTGCGCAGGCCGACATCAAAATCAATCACGGCGGTTTTGTGGCCGCGCAGCGCCAGCCCGGATGCGATTGCGGCGCTGGTGGTGGTTTTGCCCACGCCGCCTTTGCCGGAGGTGATTACAACGACTTTGCTCACGATCATTCCTTTATGGTCGGTGAAAGAGGGAAGAGAGATGAATGCGAAAAAACGGACGAATGCGGCGCGGTCAATTCAGCCGCAGCGGTTCGATGACCAGCTTTTGCCCGCTTTCGTTGGTGACCAGACGCACATGCACCGGCTTGCCGGCGATGGAATCGGGCACGCCGTGCTCGAAGGTTTTGTAAATGCCGCCGATGGAGACAATTTCCGGGCCGAAGTTGGTGGTGAAAATGCGCGCGTTGGTGTTGCCCGCGCCGCCGGCGAGCACGCGCCCGCGCAGCGGGCCGTAACAGTGCACACAGCCGTCGGCAATGATTTCGGCGCCGCTGCTGGAACCACACAGCAGCACGATGTCGCCATACTTGGCATAGACCTGCTGGCCGGTGCGCAAGGGGCGGTCGATAATCATGGTGGTGGCGGGCTGGCCGGAGGACGGCGGCGGCGTGAGCGGCAGTTGCTGCTGCACGGGGGCGGCGGCAGGTTCTGGCGCCGGTGCGGGGTGATTGCGCAGGCCGCCTTCGGGCAGGATGGCAAGGTTGGTCTGGCGCACGCCTTCGAGCAGTGCGGGCGGGACGTTTTGCACCGCAACCGGGCGCAGGCAGAAACGGCGGAACAGGCTGAGAATGCCTGTCCAGTCGATGTGCTCCGGGATGGTGGCCAGCTCGCCCAGGTCCAGCACGGTGGCGTCGCCATCGAAAAAGTCTGGCATACCGCCCATCATCTTGTGCATGGCATCGGCCAGCCGGGGCGGTTCGGTGTGATGCAGTACGGCGACGGTGACATCCATCGCGGCGTTGCGGAACTCAAGGTCTCGGGTCTGGGGCATTCGGCTCATGGCGCGCAAGAGTGGGAAAACAGGCGGGGTGCCCGTGCAAAAAACGCGATTTTACTATATGTAGGCAGGGGCGTTGTGCCTTGTCGCGGGCAAGCGCGCAAACCTTCTGCCGACACTTTTGCGCCCGGTGAAATAAAACCGCAATCTTGCCCGCGCATACTGCGCGCCATGTTGCTCTGGATGAAAAACCTGCGATGGCGGCAAAGGCTGGCGTGTGCGGCGCTGGCGGCGCTGGTGTGCGCGCCGGTGTGGGCGGGGCGCGAGACGATTCAGGTCGCCGGTTCCGCCACCGTGCTGCCCTTTGCCAGCATTGCGGCAGAAGAATTTGGTCACGCCTTTTCGCGCTTTCGCACGCCGGTGGTGGCCTCCGGCGGCTCGGGCGGCGGTCTGCGCCAGTTTTGCCGGGGCGTGGGCAGCAATACGATTGATGTCGCCAATACGTCGCGCCCGATGCGCGCGGCAGAGCGGGAAAACTGCCGGCGCAACGGCGTGAGCAATATTGTGGAAGTGCGCTTTGGGCTGGATGCCATCGTCTTTGCTTCGCACCGGCAAACGCCCGCCTTTGCCTTGCTGCCGGAACACGTGTTTCTGGCCGCCGCGCGCATGGTGCCGCAGGACGGGGCGCTGGTGCCGAACCCGTATCAGCGTTGGTCGCAGATTGATGCGGCGCTGCCGGATGTGGAAATCGCGCTGCTGTGGCCGGCGGCCAATCACGGCACGCGCGAAACATTGGAAGAAAAAGTGCTGCTGCCGGGCTGCGCAGCGTTTGCCGCCATGGGCGCGCTGGACGAGACTGCGCGCCGCGCCGCCTGTACCCGCCTGCGCCGCGATGGGCGGGTGACGGAAATTGCCGGTGACTACACCGAGACGCTGGCGCGCCTTGCCGTGCAGCCGCAGGCGCTGGGCGTGTTCGGGCTGGGCTTTTTTGAGCACAACCGCGACCGCCTGCGTGTGGCGACCGTCAATGGCGTGGCACCGACGCGCGAAGCGGTGGCGGCAAACCGCTATTCGGTTGCGCGGGCGCTGTTTTTTTACGTCAAGGGCGAACACTTCGGGCTGGTGCCGGGGCTGCGCGAGTACGCGGCGCATTTTTTGTCGCCCGAACTGGCGGCACCGCTTGCCGATGCCGGGCTGACGCCGCTCGATGAGGCGGCGCGCCAACGCGCGCTGGCGGCGCTGCGGGAGGCAACGGAGGCGCAGACGCGATGAACGGCATGGTGACGCTTGCGGTGCTGCTGCTGGCGATGTCGCTGGCGTACCGGCTGGGGCGCGCGCGCAGCCTGCGCGTGGCGCAAGCTGCCGGGGGCGTGCGGGCGCTGCATTCGCGTCCGGTGCATTACGGTGTATTGGCGGCGCTGTGGTGCGGCGTGCCGGCGCTGGTGGTGTTGCTGGCGTGGGCGGTGATGGGCGAGCACGTGTTGCAGTCCGTGGTGGCGGCGGCTTTGCCCGCTGGCTGGGCGGACGGCATGGAGGCGTTTGAAGCGCGCGTGTTGCTCGACCGTATCAGCGCCATTTCCAAGGGCGAAGCGCTGGCGCAGGAAGGCGCGCTGCACGCGCTGCAAGTGCAGGGCGCGGCGCACATGGCGGCGCTGCGCCAGACGGGGCAACTGGCGGTGGCGGCAGTGGTGGCACTGCTGGCGGCGGGCGGGCTGTGGTATGCGTACCGGCGCATTGCCCCGGCGCTGCGCGCACGCAACGAGGTAGAGACGGCGGTGCGCGCGCTGCTGGCGGGCTGTTCGCTGATTGCGATTGTTACCACGCTGGGCATCGTGCTTTCCCTGCTGGGCGAGGCGGTGCGGTTTTTCCAGTTTGTCGCCCCGGCGGATTTTTTCCTCGGCACGGTGTGGGAACCCAACTTTTCTTCTGCCGACACCGGCGCGCAAGGCGGCGACTACGGTCAGTTTGGTCTGCTGCCGCTGGCGTGGGGCACGCTGATGGTCAGCGGCATTGCGCTGGTCGTTGCCGTGCCCACGGGCTTGATGATGGCAATTTACCTTGCCGAATACGCGCCGCGCGGCTTGCGCAGCGTTGCCAAACCGGTCATCGAAGTGCTCGCGGGCATTCCCACCATCGTCTATGGTTTTTTTGCGCTGCTCGCGCTGGGGCCGGCGTTGCACACCGCTGGGCAATGGCTGGGGCTGGAAGTGCGCGCCGCCAGCGCGCTGACTGCTGGCGTGGCGATGGGCGTGATGATTATTCCGTTTATTTCGTCGCTGTCCGACGACATCCTCACCCAGGTGCCGCGCGCGCTGCGCGATGGTTCCTATGGACTGGGCGCGACACAGTCCGAGACCATCGTGCGCGTGGTGCTGCCTGCGGCGCTGCCGGGCATTGTGGGGGCGTTTTTGCTGGCGGCAAGCCGCGCCATTGGCGAGACCATGATTGTGGTGCTGGCGGCGGGCAATAGTCCGCTGCTGCACGCCAACCCGCTGGAAGCGGTCTCAACGGTCACCCTGACCATCGTCAACCAGCTCACCGGTGATCTGGATTTTGCCGCGCCGCAATCGCTGGTCGCCTTCGCGCTGGGGCTGACGCTGTTTGTCCTCACGCTGGCGCTCAACATTGTGGCGCTCTACATCGTGCGCAAATACCATGAACAATATGACTGAACCGACCGCCGCCGCCCCGGATGATGACGCCCGCGCGCGCCTGGCGTGTATTCGCGCCACGCTCGCGCGCCGCCACGCGCGCGAACGGCGCTTTCGCGCGCTGGGACAGGCGGCGGTGGGCTTTGGCGTGCTGTGCGTGGTTTTCCTGTTTGCCAGTATTTTGTACAAGGGCGTGCCCGCTTTCTGGCAGGCGCACATCGCCGCCGAAGTGCATTTTGACCCCGCCCGCATTCACGTGCCGCCGCCGCCGCACCCGCATTCCGATGAGACACCGGCGCAGTTTCAGGAACGGATGCACCGCTGGCGCGAACAGCTCGCCCGCGCGCCGTGGGAAGACTTGCTGGTCGACGCGCTGCTGGCGCATCTGCCGCCGGAAGCGGCACAGCATCGCGCCGACGTGGCACGGCTGCTGACGCGCGGCGAACGCTACCGCGTGCGCGAGATGCTGGCGGAAGATTTTTCGCTGCTGGGCAAAACCGTGGCGCTGGCGCTGCTGGCGGACGCCCGCGTGGACGTGTGGTACAAAAACGCCCAGCAAGCCAACTTGCCCGACACAGTGCGCCGCTGGGCGCAAGAACTGCGCGCGCGCGGCGCACTGCGCCTGCAATGGAGCAGTGCGCTGCTGATGAACACCGATTCGCGCGCTTCCCCCGCCTCGGCGGGGCTGGCCGGGGCGCTGGTGGGTTCTTTGTACATGATGCTGCTGGTCATCGTGCTTGCCGTGCCGGTGGGCGTGGCAAGCGCCATCTGGCTGGAAGAATTTGCGCCGAAAAACCGCTTTACCGACCTCATCGAAGTCAATATCAACAACCTCGCCGCCGTGCCCTCCATCCTGTTCGGGCTGCTGGGCGCGGTGATATTCATCAACGGTCTGCATCTGCCCCTGTCCGCGCCGCTGGTGGGCGCGCTGGTGTTGTCGCTGATGACCTTGCCGACCATCATCATCGCCACGCGCGTGAGTTTGCAGGCCATTCCCGGCTCCATCCGGCAAGCGGCGCTGGGCATTGGCGCTTCCCGCGTGCAGGCGGTGTTTCACCACGTACTGCCGCTGGCGCTGCCGGGCATCCTTACCGGTGCCATCATCGGCGTTGCCCGCGCCATTGGCGAGACCGCGCCGCTGCTGCTCATTGGCATGAGCGCCTTTGTCAGCACCGTGCCGCGCACGCCGCTGGAACCTTCCGCCGCGCTGCCGGTGCAGATTTATCTGTGGCAAGGCAACGAATTGCGCAATTTCTTTGAAGCCCGCGCCAGCGCCGCCATTTTGGTGCTGCTGGTGTTGATGTTGAGCTTGAATGCGTTCGCAATATGGTTGCGCAAGCGTTTTGAACGCCGTTGGTAGGCGATGGCGGATGCTTTCCCATACTGCGTTGGCTGCGCCTCGCTGTACGGACAGTACTATCTTCGGCTCGCCGCCTTGTCTGGAAAAGCATCCGCCATCGCCCCGCATTGACAACTCACTGAAACAACAGGAACCCGTCCCGCATGAATACCGCCGCTTCCCCCTCTGATGCGCCGCCCGAAAACGCTGCGCGCAAGGTCAAGATTCGCGCCCGCGACGTGAAGGTGTTTTACGGCGAACACGAAGCCGTGCATGGCGTCAGCATGGACGTGTATGAAAACGAAGTGGTCGCCTTCATCGGTCCTTCCGGTTGCGGCAAATCCACGTTCCTGCGCTGCATCAACCGCATGAACGACACCATCGACGGCTGCCGCGTGACGGGGCGCATCGAACTCGATGGCGAAGATATTTATGAGCGCAATCTGGACGTGGTGCTGCTGCGCGCGCGCGTCGGCATGGTGTTTCAAAAGCCCAATCCCTTCCCCAAGTCCATTTACGAAAACATCGCCTACGGTCCGCGCCTGCACGGGCTGGCAAGCTCGCGCGGCGAGCTGGATGAGATTGTCGAAAGCAGCCTGCGCCGCGCCGGTATCTGGGACGAAATCAAGGACCGGCTGGATGCGCCCGGCAGCGGGCTTTCCGGCGGTCAGCAACAGCGGCTGTGCATCGCGCGGGCGATTGCCGTGCGCCCCGAAGTGATTTTGATGGACGAGCCGTGCTCGGCGCTTGACCCGATTGCCACGGCGAAAATCGAACAACTGATTTCCGAACTCTCCGCCACCTACACCATCGTGGTCGTCACCCACAACATGCAGCAGGCCGCCCGCATCTCAAACCGCACGGCGTTTTTCCACATGGGCGATCTGGTGGAAATCAACGATACCACCGAAATCTTCACCCGCCCGCGCAGTCAGAAGACCGAGGATTATGTGACCGGGCGCTACGGTTGATACAACGGCCCCCCACGTTCGCGCCAGCCGCGCTGCGCGCGTCTGTCACTCACTGCCCCCCCAAGGGGGGCTGCGCCCGCCTTGAGGCGGCTCGGCGGCGGGCGTATACGGCCCCCACGTTC
>JAFZMK010000287.1 GCA_017553285.1 Rhodocyclaceae bacterium | reverse complement strand
GCCGGTATTACTTGATTGGAGCGAGCGATGAATCCCAAACCCATCCAGCAAGCCAAGAGTGCAGATTTGCGCGGCGCATGGCCTGCGCTGCAACGCGCAGCACAGCGCGCACACCAACTTGCCGCGCAGACGGGAACCGCCGTGGTGGTGACGCAGGGCGGCGTGATGCAGCATATCTATCCGGGTCAGCAGCCCGCAACGCACACACCTGAACCAAACAACGGGAAACCGGCATGACCGCATTCACCCCCAAGGATTACCAGCAGCGTGTGCTGGACAGTGTTGAAACCTATCTGCGCGCCTGCCACGAATGCGGCAATGCGGCGGAGGCGTTTACTGCCGCCATCCGCCAGCTTTGGGGCGAGGAGCACGCCAGCGGGCGCGGCTACCGCGTGCTGCGTGGCTTTGATGCTGCCATGCCCTACTTTTGCCTGCGTGTGCCCACGGGCGGGGGCAAGACGTGGCTGGCGGCAAAAAGCATTGCGCTCATTAACAAGCATTTTCTACAAATACCGCACAGCGTGATGGTGTGGCTGGTGCCAAGCAAGACGATACGCGAGCAGACGCTGACGGCGCTGCGGAACAAAAACCATCCGCTCTGCGCGGCGCTGCACGATGTGGATGGCTGCGTGGAAGTGCTGGATTTGGAGGAGGCAAAAAACATTACGCCCGCGACGCTGAACACGGCCACCGTCATCATTGTGGCGACGCGGCAAGCCTTTCAGGTGGACGATACCGAGGGGCGCAAGGTGTATGAGAGCAGCGGCGCGCTGATGGCGCATTTTGAAAATCTCGCGCCCGCACAGCGTGCCGCATTGCTGTACGAAGAAAACGACGATGGCTCGCGCTTTGCGCCGCGCTCGCTGGTGAATGTGCTGCGGCTGCGCCGCCCGTTCATCATCGTGGATGAAGCACACAACAGCCGCACGCCGCTGGGGTTTGACACGCTCGCGCGCCTGCGCCCCAGCGGCATCATGGAGCTGACGGCCACGCCCGATATGCAGGGCGCACATGCTTCCAATGTGCTGCACAGCGTGTCTGCCGTGGAGCTGAAGGCAGAGGAAATGATCAAGTTGCCCGTGCTGCTGGAAGTGGAGCCGCGCTGGCAGCAGTGCCTGGCGGATGCGATTGCGCGGCGCGATGCGCTGCACCAGTTGGCGGCAACTGAGAGCCGCGCGGGCGCGCCCTATCTGCGCCCCATCGTGCTGATTCAAGCGGAGCCGCACCGAAAGGGGGTGGAAACGCTGCATGTGGAAAAGGTGCACGCGGCGCTGCTGGAAAACTTCAATATCCCGCCGGAAGAAGTCGTCATCGCCACGGGCGAGGAAAAGGGGCTGGATGCGCTGGCAGAAAAATATCCATTGGGCATTGCCGACCCCGCCTGCCCGGTGAACTATGTGATTACGCAAAAGGCGCTGGCCGAGGGCTGGGATTGCCCCAGCGCCTATATTCTGGTGAGCATGGCGCAGCTTTCTTCCAGCACTGCCGTGGAGCAGCTTTTGGGGCGCGTGCTGCGCCAGCCGGGGGCACAAAAACGGCAGGCAGAAGCCCTCAACCAGTCGTATGCCCTTGTGGTGTCGCCCGATTTTGCCGCCACTGCCGCTGCGCTGCGCGACAGTCTGGTGCAGGGCGCAGGCTTTGAGCGCCGCGAGGCGCATGAATATGTCGCTGCTGCCGCCACTGGAAGCGGGCAGTCGCAGCCTGAACTGGATTTGGAAGGGTGCGGCGTGGTGTATGCGCCCGTGTCCACGCCTTTACCGGAAAAGCCGGCACTGGAAAAACTGCCGAAAAAAATCGCCGCCCCGCTGTTGGCAAAAATTGAATGGAATGCACACCGCAGCATGTTGACCATTCATGAACCACTGGCGGACTATGAGGTGCAGGCATTGCAGAAAGTGGCGCACACGCCGCAGGCAGCCGAAGCCATCGCACAAGCGAGCGCAGCAAGCCGCGCCAAGGCGCTGGAGCATTTCCGCACGCCAGAGGAAGAAGGTGCGCGTTTCAGTGTGCCGCAGCTTGCGCTGCGCAAACAGGGCGAATTGCAGCTTTTTGACGATGTACAGGCGCTGGATTATCCGTGGGCGCTGGCGCTGCACGATGCCGCGCCTACGGCGGGCGATATGGCGCGGCTGAATGCGGGTATGCAGGCCAGTGGCGGCACGGTTGACGTGACTGACGCAGGCAAATTGGCGGTGGATTTTTTGCCCGGCCTGCAACGCGATTTGTTGCTGGCGTGGGAACCGGAGCATATGGACATGGTGCAGCTTGCCGCGTGGCTGTGCCGCAATCTGCCGCAGCCCATGCTGACGCATCCGGAAAAACGCGCATTCGTCATGGCATGGCTGGAAAATCTGTTGCAACACGATGGCTGGACGCTGGCGCGCGCCTGCCAGTTGCAGTTCAAAATCCGCGACGTGCTGGAGGCGCGCATCAATGCGCTGCACAAGCAGGCGAAAGAATCCGCATACCAGCGCACGCTGTTTGACGAGGGCAATGCTGCGATACGCCCCGCCGTGGAGCCAGAGTGCGCGTTTGATTTTCACCAGCGCGCCTATACACCGGGCAGTGTGTATGACGGGCAATTTGGGAATTTTTCATTCAAACATCATTTTTATGGGCGCATCGGCAACTTTGACAGCAAAGAGGAGTTTGAATGCGCCTGCCAGCTTGACATGCTGGCGCAGCAGGGGCGCATAAAGTTCTGGCTGCGCAATCTGGCGCGGCAGGGGTTTTTCCTGCAAAAAGCCACAGACCGTTTTTATCCGGATTTCTTGTGCCAGTTGCCGCCACACACGGGCGACGCTGTGCTGACAGTGGAATACAAGGGCGCGGATCGCTGGGAAGCTGCCGCCGATGACCGGAACATCGGCGGGCTGTGGGAGAAACTCTCCGAAGGGCGCTGCCGCTTTGTGATGGTTACAGACAAACATTGGGAGTGGATTGGCGAGAAGCTGGCGTGATGTGGCGCGGCGGCGCTTCTACAACGTTCGGCGCACTGACGCTCCGCCTCACCCCGTTTTCTTCTCTCGTCTTTCCACCGCTACTGTCGCCATGCCCAGGGCGGTGGCAAGCCAGATGAGGGCTTCGGGGTTGAGCGGGTCCATTGCCCAGCGAATCGGCGCGCACACGGTCAGTGTCAGGGCGCAGGTGCGCTCTTGCAGGGCGGCTGCGGGCAGGCGTTCGCCGCCCAGGCGCAGGGCGAAAAAGAGCAGGGCGGGGGCGGCGAATTGCCAGATGGGAAAATCGCGGTAGCGCGGGTCGAAGACCAGCAACAAGGCGGCGACGGCGGCGGCAAAGAGCACCAGCAGGCGCAGCGCGGAAAACAGCCACGCTGCGCTGGGCGCGCCGTCTTCTTGCGCGTGGCGCGGGGCGAAGGCGGGCAGGGGGGTGTTGCGCAGGCGCGCGGCCAGTGGCACCAGCAGCAGAGCGCTGACGGAAACCACGCCCAGCGCCGTCCATTCCAGCGCGTCGCGCCAGGCTTGCTGCGCGTGTTCCCAGACGAGCACGCCGATGGCGCCGGCGCACAAGCCGGAAAACAACGCCGCCAGCCGCGCCCGCGCGCCCGCGCGCCGTCCTGCACATAGCAAACACAGCGCCGCCATCAGCGCGCCAGCGAGCGCGGGCAGGCCGAGCGAATCGCGCTCACTGACTTCGCCGGTGAGCGGGAATTTGGGCTGCAAGTGCGCGTCCAGCACGCCCCAGTGACCGCCCACCGTGCCTTCCAGTTGCCGTTTCCACGGCTGGTCGATGGCTTCGATGAAGTTGTAGCGCCAGCCGTTTGCGTGCGCGGCGGCGACAAATTCGCGCACGAAGCGCGCTTGATTGACGCGCGAGGGCACGGCCTTGCGGCGCTGGCGCCCGGCACCCGGCCAGCCGGTTTCGCCGATGCGCACGAGTTTGTCGGGAAATTCGCGCTGCATCCGGGCAAACGTCTCGCCCACATGGCGCACGGCGTATTCAATCGGCACGGGTTCGTCTTCCCAGAAGGGCAGGATGTGCACCGTGACCTGATCGACCCATTGCGCCAGCGCGCGGTTTTGCCGCCAGAATTCCCAGACGTCGGCATACGAGACGGGCACGCGGCTTTGCGCCTTGGCGCGCTGCAACCAGGCCATCATTTGCGCGGGCGTTTGCTCTTGGCGCAGCAGCACTTCGTTGCCAACCATGAGCACGTCGACCACGTCGGTGTTGGCGTTGGCAAGTTCGATGGCGCGCGTCAGCGCGCGTTCGTTCGCTGCCGTATCCACGCCCAGCCAGGCACCGAGGATGACTTTCAGCCCCAGTTCGCGCGCGGCGGGCAAGACAGCGTCCAGCCCTTGGTCAGTGGAGTAAATGCGCACGCAGGCGGCGCGTTCTGCCAGGGCGGCGAGGTCGGCGCGGATTTGTGCGGGGGGGATGAAGGCGTGCGGATTCAGCGGCGTTTGCCCGGGCAGGTGAAAGGGCGAGTAGGAAACGCAGGCGAGCCGTTCGCCGGCGTCCAGATGCAGGTCGGGCAGGGCGACGGGGCGCGCTTGCTGCCCTAGCCAGAGCGCCAGCGCGAGCAGGGCGAGCGCAAACACCGCCGCCACGGCGTTTGCGCGGCGGTTTTCCAGTGCGTTGTTTTCGTTCATGTTTTCGACTTGTTTGCGCGCAATCAATGCGCTTCGTCCCAGTTCTCGCCTTCGCCCACTTCGACCAGCAGCGGCACGGCGAGTTGGGCAACATTGCCCATCAGCGCGGGCAAGGCTTCACGCACGCGGGCGACTTCCGCCTGCGGCGCTTCCAGCACAAGTTCGTCATGCACCTGCAAAATCATGCGCGTAGCGAGCTTTTCTTGCTGCAACCAGTGCGCCACCGCCAGCATCGCGCGCTTGATGAGGTCGGCTGCCGTGCCCTGCATGGGGGCGTTGATGGCAGCGCGCTCTGCCGCCTGACGGCGCGCGGCGTTGCTGGCGTGAATGTCCGGCAGCATCAGGCGGCGACCAAAGGCGGTTTCTACGTAGCCTTGCGCGCGCGCCTGTTCGCGCGCCTGCTCCATATAGCGGGCGACGCCGGGATAGCGGGCGAAATAGCGTTCCATCCAGCGTTGCGCGGAGCTGCGGTCGATGTCGAGATTTTTCGCCAGTCCGTGCGCGCTCATGCCGTACATCAGCCCGAAGTTGATGACCTTGGCGTAACGGCGCTGTTCCTTGCTGACCGCTTCCGGCGCGCAGCCGAAGACTTCGGCGGCGGTGGCGCGGTGCACGTCTTCGTTGCGGGCGAAGGCGTCCAGCAGGCGTTCGTCGCCGGACAAATGCGCCATCACGCGCAGTTCAATCTGCGAATAATCCGCCGCCAGCAAACGATGCGCACGCGCGGCGATGAAGGCGGTGCGGATGCGGCGGCCTTCGGCGGTGCGGATGGGGATGTTTTGCAAATTGGGTTCGCTGCTGGCAAGCCGCCCGGTGACCGCCGTGGCCTGCGAAAAGCGCGTGTGCACGCGCCCGGTGGCAGGCAAGACCATACGCGGCAGTTTGTCGGTATAGGTGTTTTTCAGTTTCGCCAGCGTGCGGTGTTCCAGCAGCAGGCGCGCGAGCGGAAAATCTTCCGCCAGTTGTTGCAGCACTTCTTCATCGGTGGAAGGCTGCCCGGCGGCGGTTTTTTTGCGCACCGGCAAACCTTGTTCTTCAAACAGCACCACGCCCAGTTGCTTGGGCGAACCGAGGTTGAAGGGATGCCCCGCCAGCGCGTGCGCCTGGCGTTCCAGCGCATCCAGCCGCCGCGCCAGCTCTTCGCTTTGCGCGGCAAGGCGGAAGGTGTCGATAAGCACACCGGCCTGTTCCATTTCCAGCAACACGCGCGCCAGCGGTACTTCGATGTCGGCGTAAATGTGGCGCAGACCGGGCGCGTCTTGCATCTGGCGGGCAAAGTGCTGGTGCAGGCGCAGCGTGATGTCCGCGTCTTCCGCCGCGTAGCGGGCGGCGTCTTCCAGCGCCACGGCGTCAAACCCAATCGCTTTCGCGCCCTTGCCGCACAGACTTTCATAGGAAATCGTCGCCAGCCCGAGATGGCGACGGGCGAGTTTATCGAGGTCATGCGCCAGATGGCTTTCGCACACATAGGACGCCAGCAGGGTATCGTGCGCCATGCCGCCGAGACGAATGCCGTGATGGGCGAGCACGTGCGCATCGTATTTCAGGTTTTGCCCCACTTTCGGCGCATCCGATTCCAGCCACGGGCGCAGCCGCGCCAGTGTTTCATCAAACGGCAGTTGTGCCTCGCTGCCCGCGCCGGTGTGCGCCAGCGGCACATACGCCGCCTCGCCGGGGGCGACGGCAAACGAAATGCCCACCAGCCGCGCTTCCCACACGTCCAGCGACGAGGTTTCGGTATCGACCGCCACCAGCGGCGCGCGCGCGATTTTGTCCAACCAGTGCGCCAGCCGCTCTTGCGTGCAGACGCATTCATAGGCGGCGCGGTGCGCGCCATCGTCGCGCACGGCGGGCAGCACTTCGTCAAAGCGGCGCGCCGGTGCGGACTTGCGGGCAG
>JAFZMK010000286.1 GCA_017553285.1 Rhodocyclaceae bacterium | reverse complement strand
TGCGCGAGGAACAATTGCAAACGCTGCTGCACGCGGTGGCGCTGCCGGGTTGAGGCGGGTATGCGCGGACGCTGGCATCCCGCGCCGCAGCGCGAGCCGATTGCCCTGCACTGGCGGCGCATTTACGTGCTGCCCACGGGCGCGGGCGTGGGCGTAGCGATGCTGCTGGTGGTGCTGTGGGTGTTGTGCGTCAATTACCAGCTTGGGCTAGGGTATTTCTTTGTCTTTTTGCTCTTTCAGATGGGCTGTGCGGGCTTGTGGGGCGCGTGGGATGCGCTGCGCCACCTGCATCTGCACGCCGGACGCAACACGCCCGTATTTGCGGGCGAGACGGCGCAGCTCGTCTGGCATCTGCATGGCCGCCCGGCGCAGCCGCCGGTGCGCGTGCGCTGCGCCAACGATGCGGCGCATACGGTGGTGCATTTCGATGCGGGCGGGCGCGGCGAATATCGCTTGTGTTTGCCGACAACGCGGCGCGGCTGGCTGCGCTGCGGTCTGATGCGGGTGGAAACGCGCTGGCCGCTTGGTTTGTGGCGGGCGTGGTGTGTGTTGCAACCTGCGGGCGCGTGTCTGGTCTATCCGCGTCCGGAAAACGATGCGCCGCCGCCGCCCGTGCGTGCTGCGCAAGGCGGCGTGCAGGCGGCAGCGTCGGTAGCGGCGGGCACGGACGATTTCGCCGGTCTGCACCGCTTTGAGGCGGGGCACTCGCCCCGGCAGATTGCCTGGAAAGCGGTGGCGCGCGGTGCGCCGCTGCTTAGCAAGCGTTTTCTGGACGAAGCGCGCCGCGCGCCCTGGCATCTGGATTGGGAGGACACCGCCGCGCTTGCGGACGTGGAACAGCGCCTGTCGCGGCTGACGGCGTGGGTATTGCAGGCGGACGCGGACGGGCGCGCGTTTTCGCTGCGCCTGCCCAATGCGGCGCTGGCGCAAGGCACGGGTGCGGCACAGCGCGAACAGGCGCTGCGGCTGCTGGCGAGCTTCGGGCAAGACGGGGAGGGCGCGCCATGAACGGGAGATTGCGCGCGCTGGCGGCACAAACCTGGCCGGTAGAACGCTGGCTGCATGTGCTGGTGGCGGTGTGCGTGTGTCTGCACGGCGGGCATTTGCCGCTGGGGGTGAGCGGCTGCGCGCTGGCGCTGCTGGCGGTGCGCGTTTTCGGGCGGCGGGAAATGCCGCGTGCGCTGCGCCTGCTGCTGGCGGGTGCGGCGGTGTTGCTGGTGTTCGTGAGCTTTGGCTATCTGCTCGGCAAAGAGCCGGGCGTCGCCCTGCTGGTGCTGCTGCTGTGTCTGAAACTCTTTGAGCGCAGCGGCGGCGCGCGCGATGTGTGGGCAACGCTGCTGTTGGTGTTTTTCCTGCTGCTCGCCTTGCTGCTCTACGGGCAAACGCCGCGCACGTTGGTCGCCGTCACCTTTTGCTTCTGGTTGGCGGGCTGCGCGCTGATGCAGATGCAGGATGCGCATCTAACCGTCGGGCGCGTGGCGCGCTTGTCGGCACGCCAGTTGCTGGGCGGCATGGCGGCGGCAGCGGTGCTGTTTTTCATCGTGCCGCGCGTCGAAGGACCTTTGTGGGGCTTGCCGCGCGATGCGCTGCGCGGGGTCAGCGGCCTGTCAGACAGCATGTCGCCGGGCAGCCTGAGCGAACTGGTGCTCTCTGACGAACTGGTGATGATTGCCGAATTTGACGGCGCCATTCCGCCCGCGCACTGGCGCTACTGGCGCGGGCCTGTGCTGGAAGACTTTGACGGGCGCACCTGGCACCACCTGCCTTCGCGCCCGCAGGCGGCGCCGCGTTATACGCCCAGCGGCGTGCGCTTTCGCTACCAGCTTGCGCTGCAAGCGGCTGCCGGCGGGCAACGTTGGCTGCTGGCGATGGATTTCCCCGCTGCGGGCGTGGCGGGGGCGCGTTACAGCGCGGAAGAATTTACGCTGCTGGCTTCGCGGGCGACGAATGCGCCGCGCAGCTTGACGCTGGAAGCCTGGCCGCAAACGCCCGTGGGCGCGGACTTGCGTCACGATCACGTGCAGCGTTCGCTGATTTTGCCCGCGCGCGGCAATGCCCGCACCCGCGCGCTGGCGGCAGAACTGCGCGCGCAGGCAGCAGGCGAGGATGCGCGCATCGTGGAATTGGCCAGCGATTTTTTCCGCACCAACGCGCTGCAATACACGCTCACGCCCGCGCCGTTGGGCAATGATTCGGTCGACGAATTTTTGTTTGTAACCCGCGAAGGCTTTTGCGAACACTTTGCCTCGGCCTTCGTCTTTTTGCTGCGCGCCGCCGGTGTGCCCGCGCGCGTGGTCGCCGGTTATCTCGGCGGGCAGCCTGACCCGACGACGAACAGCCTTCTCATCCGCCAGTCCGATGCCCACGCCTGGACGGAAGTCTGGCTGCAAGGGCGCGGCTGGGTGCGCGTCGACCCCACTGCGCTGGCGGTGCCGGGGCGCGTACAAGGCGGGCTGCGCGCGGCTGTGCCCGATGAACAACTGCCGCTGATGCTGCGCGCGCGCCAGCAATGGTTGCGCGATTTGCGCGCCGTCTGGGAAGGTTCGTCGCGGCTGTGGAATGAATGGGTGATTGGGCTGGATACGGTGCGCCAGCAGCGTGTTTGGGACTGGCTGCACATTGGCGCGGCGCGCGCGCTGTGGCTAGGGCTGTTTGGCGTGCCGCTGACTGCCGCCCTGTGCGGCTTTGCCTGGGCGCGGTGGCGCGCGGCGCGTGCCGACCCCGTGCAGAGGCTGTGGCATCACTTTTGCCGCAAACTTGCCCGTCGCGGCATGGCGCGCCAGCCGTGGGAAGGGCCGCTGGACTACGGCGTGCGCGCCGCCGCCGTGCTGCCTGCCCGCAGCGCGGAAATTGACGCAATTGTTCGCCTCTACGCCCGTCTGTGCTACGGTGCGCACCTTGTCCCCGATGCCGACGAAATTTCCCGTCTTGCCCAACTGGTTCGCCGTTTTCG
>JAFZMK010000044.1 GCA_017553285.1 Rhodocyclaceae bacterium | reverse complement strand
TCCAGCGCCCTTGTGCCGCATGAGGATCCGACCCTGCTGTTTACCAACGCGGGCATGAACCAGTTCAAGGATGTGTTCCTGGGCTTTGACAAGCGCCCCTACACCCGCGCCGCCTCGGCGCAGAAGTGCGTGCGCGCGGGCGGCAAGCATAACGACCTGGAAAACGTCGGCTACACCGCCCGCCACCATACTTTCTTCGAGATGCTGGGCAATTTCAGCTTTGGCGATTACTTCAAGCGCGAGGCCATCCGCAACGCCTGGGCGCTGCTGACCGAGGTCTATAAACTGCCGCCCGAAAAGCTGTGGGTGACGGTGTATGCCGAGGACGATGAGGCGTATGAACTCTGGACGCGCGAGGTGGGTGTGCCCGCCGGGCGCGTCATCCGCATCGGCGACAACAAGGGCGCGCGCTATGCTTCGGACAATTTCTGGATGATGGGCGATACGGGGCCGTGCGGCCCGTGCACCGAAATTTTCTACGACCACGGCCCGGAAATTGCCGGTGGTCCGCCGGGGTCGCCCGACGAAGATGGCGACCGCTATATCGAAATCTGGAACCTCGTCTTCATGCAGTTCAACCGCGATGAAGACGGCGTGATGCACAAACTGCCCAAGCCTAGCGTGGACACCGGCATGGGGCTGGAACGGCTGGCCGCCGTGCTGCAAGGCGTGCATTCCAACTACGAAATCGACCTCTTTCAGGCATTGATTGCCGCCGCTGCCGACATCACCGGCTGTGCCGACCTTGCCGCGCCCAGTCTCAAGGTGTTGGCGGACCACATCCGCGCCACGTCGTTTTTGATTGCCGACGGGGTCATCCCCGGCAACGAGGGGCGCGGTTTCGTGCTGCGCCGCATTATCCGCCGCGCCGTGCGCCACGGCTGGAAACTGGGCGTGCGCGAGGCGTTTTTCTACCGACTGGTGGAAGAACTCGTCGCGCAGATGGGCGAGGCCTATCCGCAGCTTATCGAAGAACGCGCCCGCATTGAGGCGACCTTGCGCGAAGAAGAACAGCGTTTCTTCCAGAGCATCGAGCGCGGCATGGAAGTGGTGGAAGCCGAAATCGGCGCGCTGAAAGCCGCCGGACAAGCCACCTTCAATGGTGAGACGGCCTTCAAGCTGCACGACACCTACGGTTTCCCGCTGGATTTGACCGCCGACATCTGCCGCGAACACGATTTGCAGGTCGACGCCGAAGCCTTCGATGCGGCCATGGCGCGCCAGCGGGCGCAGGCGCGCGCGGCGGGCAAGTTCCGCATGGCGGCGGCGCTGGAATATGCGGGCGTGGAAACCGATTTTCAGGGCTATGAGACTACCGAAGTGCAGGCGGCGAACATCGTCGCGCTCTATCGCGGCGGCAGTCCGGTGGAACGTCTCAGCGAGGGCGAACAGGGCGTGATTGTGCTCGATTGCACGCCGTTTTACGCCGAATCGGGCGGTCAGGTGGGCGACGTGGGCGAACTGCGCGCACCCGGCGGCCTGTTTGCAGTGGAAGACACGCAGAAAATTCAGGCCAGCGTCTTCGGTCATCACGGCATTGTGACCACCGGCACGCTCGCCGTCGGCCAGCCGGTGGCGGCACGGGTCAATCGCGCCGCGCGCGAGGCCACCATGCGCAACCACTCTGCCACGCACCTGCTGCACAAAGCCTTGCGCGAAGTGCTGGGCGAGCATGTGCAGCAAAAAGGCTCGCAGGTCGATGCGGAAAAAACCCGCTTCGATTTTTCGCACAACCAGCCGCTTTCCGCCGAAGAAATCGCTGCGGTCGAGCGCATCGTCAACCGCGAAATTCTCGCCAACACCGCCACCGCCGCGCGCGTCATGCCGCTGGAAGCCGCGCGTGAAACCGGCGCGATGATGCTCTTTGGCGAAAAATACGGCGACGAGGTGCGCGTGCTGGATATTGGCACGTCCCGCGAACTGTGCGGCGGCACGCATGTGGCGCGTACCGGCGACATCGGTCTGTGCAAAATCGTGCTGGAAAGCGGCATCGCCGCCGGGGTGCGCCGCATTGAAGCGGTCACCGGCGAAGGCGCGCTGGCGCTGGCGCAGCAGCAGGAAGCCCGTCTGGGCGAACTGAGCGCCTTGCTCAAGGTCAAACCCGAAGAACTGCCCGCGCGCATTGCCACCTTGCTCGAACACACGCGCGCGCAAGAAAAGGAAATCGCCCGCCT
>JAFZMK010000043.1 GCA_017553285.1 Rhodocyclaceae bacterium | reverse complement strand
CGTGGCCGCGACATGGGCTTGCAGCATTGCATCGTCCAGACCTGCGGTTTTCTGAGCGACGAGGGCGGCCAGTTCGCGCTCGCGCGACAGCGCCATGCCGGGGTTGTAATTGAAACCCGGGGTGATGCCGACGGGCACTTGCACAATCTCGCCCGTAGCGCGGTTGACATGCGCCACGGTCATTTCGGGTGGGGCGTCCAGATGCACGAGCTGACCGGCAATCTCCGTCTCTTCGCCACTGTGGGCGCGGTCGTATTCGGCCTGCGTCACGCCGAGCACGGCGCAGCGGCAGCGGAAGCCGTTGGGCGGGTAGTGCGTTTGCCAGAACGGGTGCTCGATGGGGAGCACCAGACCGTGCCAGCGGCGGTGGGTGATGCGCACGCGCTCGTCTTGCTTGGTCAGATACATCAGATAGGGGTGGGTTTCGCGGCGCTCCCATAGGCGTGTCCACCGGCCTGCGGCGTAGGCGCTGGCGGTGTTGGTGTCAAAAATCAGGCGCAGGCGAGAGGGGGCGAATTTTCCTGCGTCTGCCTTGCTGCGCCGCTTGCCTTCTTTGTCCGTCCACAAGCCTGCGTCTTTCAGCAGCGCGCGCACGTCGCTTTCCCATTCGGTGCGCGACAGATCACCCGATACCGTGCGTTCCAGCCCCGCGCGGATTTCTTGCAGGATGTCCAGGCGGGCAAGGCCGGCGATGGTGAAGGCGCGGGCGTGTTCTTCGTTCCAGACTTCGTGACTGTGCGAGGTGATGCGCTCTTTGCGACGGGCGAGCGATTCGATTGCCGCGCGGTCGGCAAACGATTTTTTCAGGATGGCCGCGACAGATGGTTTCATTGCGCCTGTCCTGCTGCGCGGGCGGTGGCGGCGGCCTGGGTGATGCCGTCGGCCAGCGGTGCGATGTCCATTTTTTCCAGCACGTCCGGCAGCGCGTCGATGAGCTGTTGCGCCGTCCAGCCTTTCTTTTTGGCGCGGTCAAACAGGGCTTGCACGGGGTCGACAAGCGGGTCGAGCAGCGGTTCCCATTCGGCCAGTTCGCCCGCGATGGCGTGCTCGATGTCGGCATCGGTGCGCGCGATGGCGGCGTCGGCGCTTGTGGCGTGTTGGCCATTGCCCGCAGCAGCGGCGAAGGATGCGGCGGGCGCAATGAATTGCGCCCCTACGTTTTGTGCGGCAACCGTAGGTGCTTCGTTCCAGCCTTCGCCGTATTTTTCGCGCACGGCGTCGAGGCTGAGTTGGAAACCCATGCTGGCGATGGTGGCGTCGGCGCGGGATTCGGATTCGCGGTCGATGTTGGGGGTGACGGGGCGGGCGAATTGGTGCGGCGGCCAGCCGTTCAATTCGCACGCCCAGGCAATGACGGTGCTGGTGAGCGTGTCGCAGATCAGTTCAGCGTCGGCGCGCACCAGTTCCAAGCGCACGTTTTCGCGTTCGATGGCGGCGGCGGCCTGCGCGCCGCCGTTGTTTTGCGCCCGTTCCTTGCCGAGGATGATGGCGGCGATGGCGTCGTCCATGTAATTGCACAGCTCGCGCTGGCTGGTGACGTTGCCGGTCATGCTCGAGGCGAGCAGCTCAATCATGGTGCCTTCGGGCGTGGCGATGTAGCCGTCGTTG
>JAFZMK010000285.1 GCA_017553285.1 Rhodocyclaceae bacterium | reverse complement strand
TTGTTCGGCAGCTTGCTCGAACCATTTGTGCGCTTGCGCGTAGTCTTGCGCGCCGCCTTCGCCGTTGCGATACATCACGCCGAGGTTGAACTGCGCACCGGCAAAGCCTTGCGCGGCGGCTTTTTCGTACCAGGCTTTCGCCGTGCGCTTGTCTTGCGGCACGCCTTTGCCGATGTCATAGAGCACGCCGAGGCTGTTTTGCGCCCGCGCGTCCCCTTTTTCGGCGGCTTTTTCCAGTGTTTTCAGCGCGCTGGCGTCGCCTTCCATGGCTTGACCGACAAATTCCCCTTTTTCCGGGGAGGTCTGCGCATACCCGGGCAGCATCCACGCGCCCAGCAGCAGGCAGGTCAGCAGCGGTTTGAAAAGCCTTTGTTTCATTGTCTTTGCCTCCAAAAATATTCGCGCAGTCTTACACGGCAAGGATTGTGCACCAAGGCGGGCACGGCTTGCACTAGTCCGCCCGCACGTCAAAGCCCGCGTCCTGCACGACTTGGTGCACAAGGCGCTGGATGCGCTCAAGAAAGATGTGATACCGATGGATTTTGGGCACTGTACTTAGCTCGGCAGCGTGTCCAGTCGTTCGAGGTCGGCACGCAGATTTTCCCAAGTCGGTTCGGGGGTACTGTATTTTTCTTTGGTGTAGTCACCGTGGCCGTCTTCGGTTTGCTGGAAGAAGCGCGCCATGCCAACGGGCCCAAGGGCGTGCATGAGCGCCTGCATTCCAACGGCGCGCACGGCGGCGCGGCTGTTAAGGTTCAAGGTTTCAGTATTCATCATTTTCAATGATCTCCGCCAAATGGCTCACAGGGTTCATGGCGCGCAGCGCAAGCCGCAGTTTGCCGCAGTTTCGCAGCAGCGACATGTCAGTGGTGAGGAAAATGTCGACGCGCCCGGCTTCGGCGCTTGCAAGGTGCAGCGCGTCCATTTTTCTGATGTTTGCCGTGCGCTGTATTTCCTCGGCTTTCAGCAGCACTTGTTCACTGGCGGGCACTTCATGGCTGGCCGCAGCATAGAGCATGTGCGCTTTGATGCGTTTGTCGGCGTCGGGTATGCGGCTGAGTTCCAGCCGCAGCACGGCGCTGCCCAAAATGGTGTGCCCGGACTGTGCATAGCGGGCGAGGATGGAGAGGATGGCGTCGGCTTCATCGCGTATTCTGCTCTGGCTCTGGTCGTCAAAGGGGCGATTGAAGCAGCAGCAATCAAGGTAGATTCTCATCTTTGTGCTTCCAGATGGTTGTGTGCGCTGCGTGCGGCGCTTTGGGTACGTCGGTCGGCAGGTTTGCGAGGCATGACTGGAAGATACTCTTGCTGTTTGTGTTTGGCTTCCGGTGTATGTTGCCAGCAGATTTCATGTTCTTCAGCTCCGGAAAAGTCGTGCAGCTTCAAATAATGGGATTCTGCCCCAAATCCGGCGCCGCCTGCGTTAATTCGCCCGCACCTCAAAGCCCGCGTCCTGCACGGCTTGGTGCAGGGCGTGCGGTTGGGTGCGGGTTTCATCAAAACTGACCGTGGCGCGGGCGTCCGCCAGCGAGACTTGGGCGCTTTGTACGCCGGCGACGTTTTGCAGCGCCTGGGTGACGCTGTTTACGCAGCCGTTGCAGGTCATGCCGTCTATGCCGAAG
>JAFZMK010000284.1 GCA_017553285.1 Rhodocyclaceae bacterium | reverse complement strand
GGCCTACGCCCAAAATCATGCAAAAAATGTGCCAGATTTCACGCCTACTGACCAATGCTCAAGGTCTGCTGCAAGAGCTGCTTGGCGGTGTTCATCACTTCCGTGTTGTTCTGGTACGAGCGCGAGGCCGAAATCATGTTGACCATTTCTTCGACCACATCCACGTTGGGCATGGCGACGTAGCCGTTTTCGTCCGCCGCCGGGCTGTTGGGGTTGTATTCCAGACGCAGCGGCGCGGCGCTGTCCACAATCTGGCTGACAATCACGCCCTTGGTATCTTTGCCGCCGCCGAGCACGGGCGTGGCCTGAAAGACAACTTCCTTGGCGCGGTAAGGTTCACCGGTGGAATCAATCACGCTGTCGGCGTTGGCCATGTTGGAGGCCGTGGTGTTCAGCCGCACCGATTGCGCGGTGAGCGCCGAGCCGGAAATCGCGAAGATGTTGAACATGCTGCTCATTTTGTCACCTCATGCGCGCGAGACTTGGGCGGGCGGACTTATTGACCGTTGATGGCGCGCCCCATGCCTTGCAACAGACTGTTGATAAAGCGCACGCTGGCCTGATAGTGGATGGAGTTTTCCGCGAAGGCGGCACGTTCGGCGTCCATTTCCACGGTGTTGCCGTCAATGCTCGCCTGCCATTCGTTGCGGTAGCCGGTGTAGGCCTCCAGCCCGGCAGGTTCAAACTCGCCCGCCAGATGGCGCGAGGAAGTGCGCCGCATCGGCAGCGGGCCAAACTGCTGGCGGTCCAGCACACCGCGCAGGGCGCTGCGAAAGTCGATGTCTTTCGCCTTGTAGTGCGGGGTGTCGGCGTTGGCGATGTTGGAAGCCAGAATTTCCTGGCGGTAACTTTGTACGTTCAGCGCGTTTTGCTGAAAGGAAGTATCACGATCAATCAGGGCACGCATTTTGGTCACCTTTTGAGCTGTATGGTTTGCGGCACGCAGCCGCCCGTTCCTTCTATGCACTTTCCATGCCACACGCATACTATGCCCGCGCCTGTCCAGCCCATTGGTCGAACACACCCCGTTTTTGCAGCCAATTTCGCCGTTTCCGGCAAACTTTGCCGCCGGTGGCGGCAAAGCTGCCTGCCGCTGCCGTTTTGCGGTACCCTGCGGGCATGAATACGCCGTCTGCCGCCCTCGCCTGCCGATTGTCACGCCCTGCCGCCGCGTTGCTGCTGGCGGTGTTTGCCCACAGCGCGCTGGCTGCCGCGCAGGCAGCGCAGCCGGTGCAGGAAGCGGCGCGTGCGCTGTTGGAGCAGGAAACCAACGGTCTGCCCGGCGAAGTACGCATCACCGTTTTCCCGCCCGACCCCGCCAAACGTCAGAGCGCCTGTTCGGCGCTGGAAGCCTTTTTGCCCAGCGGCGCGCGCGCCTGGGGGCGCACCAGCGTGGGCGTGCGCTGCAATGCGCCCACGCCGTGGGTGCTCTATCTGAAAGCCACCGTCGAAGTGCTGGCGGACTATCCGGTGAGCGCCCGTGCGCTGACCAGCGGCGAGATGATTCGCCCGGCAGACCTCGTCACCCAACGCGGCGACATCACGCAACTGCCCGCCGATGCGCTGCTCGACGAAGAGGAAATCATCGGTCAGCAAACCCGCTATCTCACCGCCGCCGGCAAGCCGTTGCGCAAAAGCCTGCTGGTCACGCCCGAAGTCATCCGCGCCGGGCAGCGCGTGAGCGTGCTGATTCGTGAGCGCACCTTCACCGTGAGCACCGAAGGCAAGGCCATTCACCGCGCCGGCGCAGGCGAGCGCGTGCGCGTGCTGCTCGATAACCGGCGCACCATCAACGGTGTTGCGCAGCCCGATGGTTCCGTAGTCGTCGAACTCTGAAGCCGCCTTGCGCACACGTCCACCGCAGCGGCGGCGAATCCGCGATAATGGCAAACTTTTCTTTCCGCTACCCCGCGTGTATCCGTCATGACTTCCGCCAGCCACACCGACCACAAATACGACCCCGCCGCCGTTGAAGCCCGCGCCCAGAGCCACTGGCAGCAAACCCGCGCCTTTGAAGTGCGCGAAGACAGCGCGCGCCCGAAATACTACTGCCTGTCCATGTTGCCCTACCCTTCGGGCAAGCTGCACATGGGGCACGTGCGCAATTACACGATTGGCGACGTGCTCGCCCGTTCGCGCCGGATGCGCGGCTACAACGTGCTGCAACCGATGGGCTGGGATGCCTTCGGGATGCCCGCCGAAAACGCCGCCATCCAGCACAACGTCGCGCCCGCGAAATGGACGCGCGAAAACATCGCCTACATGAAAGGGCAGCTTCAGCGGCTGGGCTTTGCGCTGGACTGGTCACGCGAAATCGCCACCTGTGATGCCGACTACTACCGCCACGAGCAGTGGCTGTTTACCCGCCTGCTGGAAAAAGGGCTGATTTACAAAAAGAAAGGCGTGGTCAACTGGGACCCGATTGATGAAACCGTGCTCGCCAACGAGCAAGTCATCGACGGGCGCGGCTGGCGCTCGGGCGCGGTGGTCGAAAAGCGCGAAATCGCCATGTATTACATGAAGATTACCGCCTACGCTGAAGAACTGCTCGCCGCACTGGACGAACTACCCGGCTGGCCGCAGCAGGTGCGCACAATGCAGAAAAACTGGATTGGCAAAAGCGAAGGCGTGCGCTTTGCCTTTCCGTATGAACTCGATGGCGAAGCCGGTCAACTGTGGGTCTTCACCACGCGCGCCGACACCATCATGGGCGCGACCTTCGTCGCCGTCGCAGCCGAACACCCGCTGGCGCTGCGCGCCGCACAAAGCAACCCGCAACTGGCCGCCTTCATCGAAGAATGTCGGCAAGGCAGCGTGGCCGAGGCGGACATGGAAACGATGGAAAAGAAAGGCGTGGCCACCGGGCTTTTCGTGCGCCACCCGCTGACCAACGAACCCGTGCCCGTCTGGGTGGGCAACTACGTGCTGATGGGCTACGGCGAAGGCGCGGTGATGGCCGTGCCCGCGCACGATGAGCGCGATTTTGCCTTCGCCAAGAAATACAACCTGCCCATTCGTCAGGTCATCGCCAAGGACGGGGAAACCTTCAGCACCGATGCCTGGCAGCCGTGGTATGCCGACAAGGAAAACGTCCATTGCGTGCACTCGGGCAAATACGACGGGCTGGCGCATGAGGCCGCCATTGACGCCATCGCCGCAGATCTGGCCGCGCAAGGCTTGGGCGAGAAAAAGGTGCAATTTCGCCTGCGCGACTGGGGCATTTCCCGCCAGCGTTACTGGGGCTGCCCGATTCCGGTGATTCACTGCGAAGCCTGCGGCGACGTGCCCGTGCCCGATGCCGACCTGCCCGTGCGCCTGCCGGAAAACGTCGAACTCACCGGGCGCGGCTCGCCGCTGGCAAAAATGCCCGAGTTTTACGAATGCACCTGTCCGCGCTGCGGCAAACCGGCGCGGCGCGAGACTGACACGCTCGATACCTTCGTCGAATCTTCCTGGTATTTCCTGCGCTACGCCTGCCCGGATGCGGCGACCATGGTCGATGCCCGCGCCCAGTACTGGTCGCCCGTCGACCAATACATTGGCGGCATTGAACACGCCATCTTGCATTTGCTCTACGCGCGCTTTTTCACCCGCGCAATGCGCGACTGCGGTCTGCTCGAACACGCCGAACCCTTCACCCGCCTGCTCACGCAAGGCATGGTAGTGGCGGAAACCTACTACCGCGAACAGAAAAACGGCAAAAAAGACTGGTTCAACCCGGCAGATATTGATGTCACCCGCGACGAAAAAGGCCGCATCACCGCCGCACATCTGCGTCAGGACGGGCAGCCCGTGGTCATCGGCAACACGGAAAAGATGTCGAAATCGAAAAACAACGGTGTCGACCCGCAAGCGCTGATTGACCAGTACGGCGCCGATACCGCCCGCTTTTTCATCATCTTCGCCGCGCCGCCCGAGCAGCAACTGGAATGGTCGGATTCCGGCGTTGAAGGTGCCTACCGCTTCTTGCGCCGCGTCTGGAACTACGGCCAGAAAATGCGCGCCGAAATCCTGCCCGCGCACACCGACTCTGCCGCGCCGCAAGATGCCGCGCTGCGCTTTGAACTGCACACGCACCTGAAACAGGCCAATCACGACCTGGAAAAAATGCAGCTCAACACCGTCGCCTCGGCAACGATGAAAATGCTCAACGTGCTGGAAAAAGCGCCCGCCGCAGATACCGCGCTGCATCTGGAAGGCTTTTCCATTTTGCTGCGCGTACTCTCGCCCATCGCCCCGCACCTGTGCCACGCCCTGTGGCAAGACTGCGGCTTTGCCGAACGCCACCATGCCGAACTGGCGGACGCCGCCTGGCCGCAGCCGGATAGCGCGGCGCTGGCGCGCAACCGCATCGAAATGATGATTCAGGTCAATGGCAAACTGCGCGGCAAGTTTGAAGTCGCCGCCGATGCCAGCCGCGAAGACATCGAAGCCGCCGCGCTCGCCGCCGAATCCGTGCAGGGTTTCCTTGCCGGTGCCACGGTGCGCAAGGTCATCGTCGTACCGGGTCGTCTGGTTAATCTGGTCATCTGAGGAATCCCGCCATGCTTCGTCGCACCTTCTGCCTGCTGCCCGCCGCCGCGTTGTTGAGCGCGTGCGGTTTTCAGTTGCGCCGCGCCCGCGCCATGCCCTTTAGCAGCATCTACCTGCCCGCCGTCCGTGGCGAACTGGGCACGCGCATCCGTCAGGGTTTGCAAGACAGCGGCGTGGAAATCGTCACTGACGTAAAACAGGCCGAAGTGCGCCTTGACATCGCCGTGGCCGGGCGCGACCGCGAAATCCTCTCGCTCTCCGGCGAGGGCAAAGTGCGCGAATACGAAATCATCCAGCGCATCCGCTTCGCGCTCTACAACCGCGACGGCACGCTGCGCCTTGCCCCCGTCACGCTGGAAGCGCGCCGCGACTACACCTACGACGACACCATGCTGCTGGCCAAACAACAAGAAGAAACCCTGCTCTGGCAAGACATCGACGCCGACCTTGCCCGCCGCGTGCTCGACCGCCTCGCCGCCGCCACGCCGCAATGAAGCCCGAACAGCTCGCGCAACACCTGCGCGAAGGCAAACTCGCCGCCCTCTACCTGATTCACGGTGCCGACCCGCTGGGGCGTCTGGAAGCAGCAGACGCCATCCGCGCGCGCGCGCGCGAACTGGGTTTCAGCGAACGCGAATGTTTCAGCGTCACGCCCGGTTTCCAGTGGCAGCAGCTTTTCATGGCCGCCGACAATCTTTCGCTGTTTGGCGAAGCCAAAATCGTCGAACTCACCATTCCCACCGGCAAGCCCGGGCGCGAAGGGGGGGAAGCGCTGATTCGTCTGGCCGAACGGGCCGCCACGCCGGAGCTGGTCACGCTCATCCTGTTGCCCGAACTCGACTGGGCAACGCGCAAAACCAAATGGTTTGCCGCACTGCAAAAAGCCGCCGTGGTGCTGGAATACGTCCCGCCCGAGCGCGCGCGCCTGCCCGCCTGGCTGGCGGAGCGTCTCGCCCGCCAAGACCAGCGCACCAGCGCCGATGCGCTGGAATGGCTGGCGGACCACATCGAAGGCAACCTGCTGGCCGCACATCAGGAAGTGCTCAAACTCGGTCTGCTCTATGCCCCCGGCGAAATCAGCCGGGAAGACATTGAACGCGCCGTGCTGGACGTTTCCCGCCACGACACCAACACCTTGCGCAGCGCCTGGCTGGCAGGCGACACCGCCCGCTTTCAGCGCATTCTGGACACCCTGCAAGGCGAAGCCGCCGCCCCGCCGCTGGTGCTCTGGGCGCTGGCGCAAGAAATCCGCGCGCTGGCGCAACTGATGGAAGCGCGCACGCAAGGCATTGCCCCGCAACAGGTATTCCAGCGCGAACGCATTTTCGACCGCGCCCGCCAGCAAGCACTCACCGCCGCGCTGCCGCGCTACACCGTAGCGCGCCTGCACACGCTGCTGCAATCGGCGGCGCGCCTTGACCGCATCATCAAAGGCATCGCCGC
>JAFZMK010000283.1 GCA_017553285.1 Rhodocyclaceae bacterium | reverse complement strand
GAGTCGGAGATTTTGGCGACGGGCTGGCCGTTGCACGAGACCAGTTTCATGACGATGTTGAGCGGCGCGAAGGGGGTGTCGTTGGTCAGCGAGGTGCCGATGCCGAAGCCGGTGTGGATGCGGCCTCGGAAGTGGTGGTAGAGCGTCAGCGCCTTGGGGATGGACAGGCTGTCGGAAAACACCAGATGTTTGGTGTGCGGGTCGATGCGCAGGCGGCGGTAGTGTTCGATGGCTTTTTCGCCCCACGCAATCGGGTCGCCCGAGTCGTGGCGCAGGCCGTCGAAGAGTTTGGCGAAATAGAGGTCGAAATCGCGCAAAAAGGCGTCCATGCCGACGACATCGGTGAGCGCAATGCCCAAATCGCCCCGGTATTCCTGCACCCAACTTTCCATTGCGGCTTTCTGGAAATCGCGCAGGCGAAAGCCAAACGCCTGATGCGCCTGCATGAATTCGTGCCCGAGCGTGCCGATGGGGGTGAGGTTCAGGGTGCGGGCAAGATGCACGTTGGAGGTGCCGCGAAAGACTTCGGGCAGCTCGCGCGCCAGCGTGCGCACCACTTCATCGTGCCAGACGCCGGAATAGCGGCGGCGCAGGCCGAAGTCGGAAAGGGAGAGGTCGTTGCCGATTTCCCCTTTTTCCAGCGCCTCGCGCACTTGCGCCACTTTCGCGTGCAGACGGCGGCGCGCCTCGTCCAGTGCTTCGTCGCACTTGCCCAGACGGCGAAAATACAGTTCATTGACCACGTAGAGCACGAGAATCTCGAAGGCCATGACGTGCACCATCGGGCCACGGGCGACGATGGCGAGGCGTTCGCCCTCGGTGTCGATATGCAAAAAGCGGCGCTGGAAGCGGAAGACAGAAAGAAAATCGACGAAATCGCTTTTGATGAACCGAAGATTGCGCAGGTAATCGAGTTCTTCCTGCGCAAAACGCAGGCTGCACAGGCGCTCCATCTCGGCTTCGACGGCAGGGCGCAGCTCTGCCAGCGGGAAAGCGGGCGTGTTGCGGCACACGAAGCGGTATTCCGCCTGCGCGCCCGGGTTGCAGTGCAGCAGCGCCTGCCACATGGTGAATTTGTAGAGGTCGTTTTCCAGCAGGCTGCGGACGACCGGGGTATCTTCGTTCATGATGCTTCCTTTGGTGGGCGGGGCAGGGCGAGTTAAGGCGGGTCAATAATGCGGGGGGATTTCTTCGCGGGCGGAAAATTGCACGCCCTCGGGCGCGGCGCGGTGCAGCTCTTTTGCCAGCGCCTGCAACTGCGCCTGCTGGCGTTCGATAAGCTGGCTTTGGCGGTATAGCTCGTGGTTCAGCGTATCCAGCGCGTCTTCGGCCAGCGCCAGTTTGGCTTCGATGCGCTCGATGCGTTCCATTGCTTCGGCAGACAGGGTCATGATGCGGCAGCCTCGTGTTTTGCCGCTTTGGCGGCGGCGGCTTCGGCTTCGGCTTCGGCTTCTTCGGCGGCGATGTCGGCGGCGCGCGAAGCGGGTGTTTCCAGACTGATGCGCCCGAGGTGACCGGCGCGAAAATCGGTGAGCAAAATGCGCGCGGCCTTTTCGCGGTCCAGCGCGCCGCCTTTGAGCAAACAGCCGCGCTTGCGGCCAATCAGGTCGACCAGTGCGGGCGCATCCAGCGCCGCCAGCGCCGTCTCATTTTCGCGGTACCGTGCCGCCAGTGCGCCCGGCCAATCGCGCAGCAAAAGCGCCGCCAGCGCCTCGGCTACGTCTTCTTCAATGAGCGCATTGACGCCGATGGCGTGGCAGATGGCGAGCAGAAAGCCATCGGCATCGCGTTCGATTTTCGGCCACATCATGCCTGGCGTGTCGGTAATCGTCATGTGTGCGCCCAAATCCAGCGTCTGTTGCGACTTGGTCACCGCCGGTTCATCGCCCACGCGCGCCACGCGCCGTTGCAGCAGCGCGTTCATCAGTGTCGATTTGCCGACGTTGGGAATGCCCATAATCATCATGCGCAGCGGTTTCGTGCCGTCTGCGCGGTGTGGCGCGGCGGCCTGAAAGACGGCGGGCAGACGTGCGACCTCGCGCGGTGCCTTGCTGTTGAGCGCCACTGCCTGCACGCCGGGCTGGGCGCGAAAATGCGCCAGCCACTGCGCGGTGATGTCCGGGCAGGCGAGGTCGGATTTATTGAGGATTTTCACGCACGGGCGGTTGCGCGCCGCGCGCAAGGCGGCAATCATCGGATTGGCGCTGGCTTCGGGAATGCGCGCATCGAGCACTTCGATGACCAAATCGGTGCGCGCCATCGTCTCGGCGGCCTTGCGGCGCGCCGTGACCATATGCCCGGGAAACCACTGGATTGTTGCCATGACTGCAAGAAGGCCGCAAAGAGCGGCATTATAGCCGCGCCATCCCGTGCCCGCGCGCGGTGTGAAAAATCGCGCGAACAGGGGAAAATGACGCTTTTTGCCGGAGGAACCGAAATGGATGCGCAAGCCACGCCGAAAGACGATGATGCCGTCATCGCCGCCATGCGAAGCTGGGTGGAAAAGGCCGTCATCGGGCTGAACCTGTGCCCGTTTGCCCGCTCGGTGTATGTTGCCGAACAGGTGCGGTTCGTCGTCTCGCGCGCGCCGCATCTGGACGGCTTTTTGCAAACGCTCGATGATGAGCTGGATTTTCTCGCCGCCGCTGACCCGCAAACGCTGGACACCACGCTGCTGATGGCGCCGGAGCTGTTCGCTGATTTTGACGTCTTCAACGAAGTCGCCGGCATTGCCGAAGAAGCCGTGGAAGAGCACGGGCTGGAAGGCGTGTTGCAGGTGGCGAGTTTTCACCCGCAATTTCGCTTTGACGGCGTGGATGCCGACGACGTTTCCAACTACACCAACCGCGCCCCGTTCCCCACCCTGCACCTGATTCGTGAAGCCAGTCTGGAACGCGCACTGGCGCATGTGCCCGACCCGGACGCCATCTACCAGCGCAACATCGCGCTGCTGCGCGAAATGGGGCAGGAAGGCTGGAACAAACTGGGCATCCCGGTCTTCCTGCCGCCTGCGCGCTGAGTGCGCGGCGCGGACGCGGTCAGCGAATGACCATCTCTAGCCAGAGTTTTTCCGCGACGAGGTCGGAGCCGTCGGCGGAAAGGTGGCCGGAAGAGCGGTAGCGCAATTTGTCGTCTGCCACGCCCGGGCAGCGCGTGGCATCGCAGAGCACGTCGGCAAGGTCAAATGTG
>JAFZMK010000282.1 GCA_017553285.1 Rhodocyclaceae bacterium | reverse complement strand
AGTCTGAGGCTGCCCGTAGGGCTGCGACGTGGGAAAGCGATGCTTCGCCTTTTCGCCTCCGTCCCCCCAAGGGGGCAACCGCCCGCCTTGAGGCGGCTCGGCGGCGGGCGACGTCCACGTCGCCGCCCTTTTGGGGCGGCTTCCGGCTCCGGCGCGCAAAGCGTTGCTTTGCGCACCTTCGCCCCCCACGCTCACGCCAGCCTCGCGGTCATCGGCGGCGTAAAAAACCGCCCGCAGGCGTTTTGGCGTTTGCGGGCGGGGTCTTTCCTTTCTGGTGAACGGCTTCAGAACGAGTCCAGAATTTCCTTTTTCTTGGCCTGATATTCTTCTTGGGTAATCAGCCCGTTCTTGTGCAAGGTCTGGAGCTTTTCCAGCCGCTGTTGCACATCCTGCGGCTGCGCCGTCTGCGTCTGGGGCGGTGCGCTGGCAGCCGGTTTTGGCTCGCTGCTTAGCGTAATCGGTTGCCTCGTCAGCACAGGCTGCCCGCTTGTTACGGATGGAGCAGGCTGCACAGGTTGGCTGGGCGCGGGTTGCGCCGTCGGCACGGGTTGCACCGTCATCGGCGCTGGCTGGGCGGCGCTTGGCGCAGGCGCACTGGCGGGCGCGGGTTTGGCTTCTGCCGGAGCTTTGGGCGCGGCAGGCGCTTGTGAACCTGCGCGGTACCAGCACGAAGTGCGGCAGGTTTCTGGAGATTCGGGATTTGCAGGCGCTTGTGAACCTGTGCTGCCGTTGGGTTCGGCGCCAGCCACCGGGAAACCTTCTTTTTCGGCAGAACGGTCAAACACCAAGGTTTTTCCGAATACCAGTTGAATCCACGTGGGATAGGTGTAGGCCGTGCCCTTGCTGTGGTCAATGGCTGCACCAATCAGCCCGCCGAAAATAATGTTGCCCGCCATCCCCGCATTGGCGCGGGAAATGGCGCGCCCGATGGCTTCCGGCTCTCCGGAATGGGTGCAGGAAATTTCCAGATCTTCGCTGCTGCGGCGCACCCGTGTAGTCTCCCCGGAACGCGCGCTAATCGTGCCCTCGTTATTCTGGAGACGACATTCCGCGCCGACGATGATCTCGCCTGCGGCAGTTTTCGTTTCCAGCTTCATGGGTTGCGTATCGTCATTGACGATGGATGCACAGCCCGTCGCCGCCAGAAGGACGGCGGCATACACGGCCTGTTTGACAAGTCTTTTCCTCACAGTGGTTCTCCTGAATACAAAGGCGGCGCTCGCGCGCCGCCTGTTAGTTGCTATTGAAGCACGCGGTATCCGCGTCCCGCCATGCAGCGCCGAATGACATCGCGCTGACCACCCTCGGCTTCCGCCCCCGCGCCCACCGCACCGGCGACCGCCCCCACGCGGGCAGAAGCGCCCTTGCTATAGCCGCGCCCGGCGACACCGGCCAGCAGCGCGCCCAGCGCAGCGCCAACCACGGCACCGACCACAGCGCCTTGCGCTGCATTCGCGGTCTGCTGGGCATAGCCTTGGCAGTCGCGCAAATCGCGCTCGTAGAGGTTCATGTCCACGCCTTGCGTATCCACAAGCGGACGGTAACCCGCGCCGGT
>JAFZMK010000281.1 GCA_017553285.1 Rhodocyclaceae bacterium | reverse complement strand
AGGCAGAGCGTGCGGGCGTTGCCGATATGACGCTGGATGAAATCAACGCAGAAATTGCTGCCGCCCGTGGCTGAACCGTTTGTTTGCGCCGTCATGGACACGAATGTGTTGGTGTCGGCATTGCTCAAGCCTGCTTCTGTGATTGGTTTTTCGCCGCCCACTTAATCGTGGTATGACAAGGGGCGTATGGCTGCGGGTGTCTCATTGCTCCGGGGTGAGGGCGAGGCGCAGGCCGACGTTGTCGAGGCGCTGGGCGGGGAGGAGTCTGCCTCGCATGGCAGAGCGGACACGCTTGGCATTGCTGAACCAACTGCCGCCACGCAATACGTGCCCGCCGCCGGCTTCCGACCCTTGCGGGTCCGTCACGGCTTCGGCGCGGTAATACGCATTGTCGTAGCGGTCGTGCACCAGTTCCCCTACGTTTCCGTGCATGTCGTGCAAGCTCCACGCATTCGCCCGCTTTTGCCCTACCGGATGGGTTTCCCGCCCGGCGTTGTTCTGATACCAGGCGTATTCCCCCAACTGTGCCGCGTCGTCGCCAAAACCGTATGCCGTCGCGCTCCCCGCGCGTGCGGCGTATTCCCATTCGGCTTCCGTGGGCAGGCGGTAGCGGTTGTGCCCTTCTTTGGCGTTCAGTTTCTGGATGAACGTCTGCGCGTCCTCCCAGGCCACGCTCTCCACGGGACGATTCGCGCCCTGGAATCGGCTTGGGTTGTTGCCCATCACCGCTTCCCACTGCGCCTGCGTCACCTCGTACTTGCCGAGGTAAAAGGGGCGGGAAATCGTCACTTCATGGCGCGGTTTTTCGTCACCGGCGCAGTCCTCCGCCTCGGAAGAACAGCCCATCTGGAACGTCCCCGCCGGTATCAATACGAATTCCATGCCGATGCTGTTTTTGTAGGTGCTTTCTGGTGCTGCGGCGGCGCAAACGCGGAAAACCGACAGTAGCGCCGCTGCCAGCAGCATGGTTTTGGGGGCGCGTTGTTTCATGGTGCTTTTCCGTCTACATCTGCGTGACGAACTTGGTGGTGAGGTAGGCGTCCAGCGATTCGGCGCCGCCTTCGGAGCCGATGCCGCTGTCTTTGATGCCGCCGAAGGGCGTCTCGGGCAGGGCGACGCCGGAGTGGTTGATATTGACCATGCCCGCTTCAATGCCGTGGGCGCAGAGGTGGGCGATTTTCAGGTTTTCGGTGAAGACGTAGGAACACAGGCCGTAGGGCAGGGCGTTGGCCAGGGCGATGGCTTCGTCCAGATTGTGGAAGGGGGATAGCGGCACCAGCGGGCCGAAGGGTTCTTCGGTCATGATGCGCGCTTGCGCGAGCACTTCGGTGAGCAGGGTGGGGGCGTGGAAATAGCCGGGCAAGTCGGGCAGCGGGGCGCAGGCGTGAGTTTGCGCGCCGTGCGCGCGGGCGTCTTCCAGAAAACTTTGCATGGCGGCAACGCGCCGCTCGTGGGTGAGCGGCCCCATGGTGACGGTGGGGTCCAGCCCGTCGCCCAGCCGAATTTTGGATAGCTCGGCGGTGAAACATTCAATGAATTGTTCGTAGACCGATTGCTGAATATAGAAGCGCGAGGGCGATATGCACACTTGTCCGGCGTTGCGGGTTTTATAACGGCACAGCAGTTGCGCGGCGCGTGGAATGTCGGCATCGGCAAAGACGAGCACGGGGGCGTGGCCGCCCAGTTCCATGGTGACCCGTTTCATGTGCGCGCCCGCTTGGGCGGCGAGCTGTTTGCCTACCGGCACGGAGCCGGTGAAGGAGATTTTGCGCACGGCAGGCGAGGCGATCAGCGTTTCGGAAACATGTGCGGGTTCGCCCCAGACGATGTTCAGACAGCCTGCGGGCAGCCCGGCATCGTGGAAGGTGCGCGCCATCGCCAGCACGCCGCTGGGGCAGTCTTCCGGCCCTTTGAGGATGATGGTGCAACCGGCGGCCAGCGCTGCGCCGACTTTGCGGATGGCCTGGTTGTAGGGGAAATTCCACGGCGTGAAGGCGCAGCACACGCCGATGGGTTCGCGCAGGACGAGTTGCTTGACTTCGGGCGAGCGCGGCGGGATGACGCGCCCGTAAATGCGGCGGGCT
>JAFZMK010000042.1 GCA_017553285.1 Rhodocyclaceae bacterium | reverse complement strand
GCCGCCTTTGCGCACACGGGCGCGCGCAAGCATCTCGTCGGTCAATTCCGGCAGTTCTTCGTATTCCACTGCCGTGATGCGGTGCGCATCCACCCGCGTCAGGTCACTGCCCAAGGAGGAGGGGGAGGATTTTCTTTTGTTCGCGCTCATTGGCTTTCCTCATGCTGAAAACGTGGCGAACCGCGCCACGCGGCGTGTAGCCCACCACCTCCAGGCGTCCGGCAAGCAAGCCGAAGCTCAGGGATGCGCACTTCGCCGTAGTCTTTGCGCGTGTCTTCCATTTCTACCGTTGTACCGGCGAAGACAATTTCCGCATCTGCAAAATCCAGTCCGCGCTCGGCCAGTGTGATGTCGCGCTTGTGCGGGTCAAAGGTGATGAGCATGGGGTTATTGTATTTACAACAACCTGGGCTGACAAGCCATGTCTGACTGCATCTTCGGATGTACAAAAAACCGGTGGCGAAGCGTGAAAAATTTGTGTCTCACGGCGTTGCGGCGTGTTGCCTGCGGGCGCGGGCGCGGTAAGATAGTGGGCACCGCTCCTCCCCCCCCGATGTTCCGGGGGGGGGGGCGTTTCTTTTGTGAAAAGAAAGAAACGTTTTGAGTTTTCATAGGTTTTCTTTCTGGAGAAGGTCATGAATTTCCATAGTGTGGCGACCCGTATCCTGCTGCTGGTTGCCGTGTTTCTGCTGGTGGGTTTTTCCGTGGTCGTGACCATGAACGCCGTGCAAAGTTCGGCGGCGGCGAAAGAGGCAGCGCTCGAAGAAGTGCGCAACGTCGCCGACATCGAAGTGCGCAAACTGGCGCAGTTCCTCTACGGGCCGTATAACGGCGTGCTGGCGCTCTCTTCTGCTCTGGGCATGTTGCCGGGCGCGAACGCGGTGCCCCGTCCGAGGCAGTTTTCCAGCGAACTGGTGCACGAGACGCTGCAACGCTATCCCACGCTGAAAGGCGTCTTCGTGGAATGGGAACCGAACGTGCTCGACGGGCTGGATAGCGAATATGTGGGGCGCGCCGGTGGCGGCGAAGAAGATGGTTCGGCGGGTGATTACTGGGTGCGCGAAACTGATGGCAAGGAGACGGTCATCTACGGTTCGCCGGGCGTCGATTCCGAGCCGTATTACATTGAGCCGAAAGCCAGCGGCAAACCCGTGTTGATTGACCCTTACGTGGATGCAGATACCAGCGTGCTGATGACGACCATTGCTGTGCCGGTGACGCAGCGCGGGCGCTTTGTGGGCGTGGTCGGGGCGGATTTGGCGCTGAGCGCTCTGGATGCGTGGGCGGATGATGTGCGCTTGTTTGAAACCGGCTACATGACCATCTACGCCAACGACGGCACGGTGCTGGCCAGCGGTGCCAAGGCGCTGGCCGTGGGCAAACCGGATGGCACCCTGCCCGATACCGTGCGCGCAGCCATCGCCACCGGCAACGAAGCACAATACGCCGAAGGCGAGTGGCGCCACCTGATGCGCCCGGTGCGCATCGAAGGGCTGGAAAAACCCTGGATGGTGCGCATTTCTGTATCAGAAGACGTGGTCTATGCCGACAGCCGCGCGGCAACGCTGCGTGCCATCGTGGTCAGCGTGATTGTCGGACTGGTGACGCTGCTGGTGCTGGGCTGGGTGGTGCATCGCACGATTGCGCCGCTGGGCATTCTGGCGGACTCCCTGACGCAATCGCTGGACGAATTTTCGCGCGGGCGGGGCGATTTGACCCGCCAGTTGAACATGGGCAACGGGCGCGATGAAGTCTCCACCGTGGCGCGCCGCTTTGACCGCTTTACCCAGGCGCTGCGCAAAATGCTGCGCGACATCCAGAAACATGCGCAGCAACTGCACACCTCGATGAGCGCGCTGGACAAGGAAACCGACGAAATCAGCGCCCACGCCGAACAGCAGGCGCAATCTTCGCTGGCTTCGGTAAGCAGTATGCACGAGATTTCTACCTCGATTGAGCGCGTCTCGGAATCCGCCCGCGAAGCCAGTCACGCCACGCAGGAAGCCTCGGATGCTGCCGAGACCATTTCTGCCGACGTGCATACTGCCGCGCGCGAAATCAGCGAAATTTCCACGGCGATTTTTCAGGTCGATGAACTGCTGGGGCGGCTCAGCAAGCGTTCGGAAGAAATCGGCAGCATCGTGCAGGTGATCCGCGACATTGCCGACCAGACCAACCTGCTGGCGCTCAACGCCGCCATTGAAGCTGCCCGCGCGGGCGAGGCCGGTCGCGGCTTTGCCGTGGTTGCCGACGAAGTGCGCAAACTGGCAGAGCGCACCGCCGTGGCAACCGGCGAAATCGGCCAGAGCATCGAACAGGTGCAAACCGAAACCCACGCCGCCAGCAGCAGCATGGCCAAAGCCGTCGAACAGGTAAAAACCGGCGTGCAATGCGCCGAACGCGCCGCCGATTCGGTCAACATCATCCGCCAGAGCAACGAGAACGTGCTCAAGCTGATTGCACACACCGCGCAGGCCAGCACCGAGCAATCCGAAGTCAGCCAGAGCGTCTCCGGCCATATCGAAAGCGTCAACAAAATGGCCGGCCAGACCGGGCAAAACCTCGCCCGCGCGCGCGAAAGCGTAGCCGCCTGCCGCCGCCTGGCTGAACAACTCCAGGGCATGATTGCCAAGTTCAAGCTGTAGAACGTACAACCTTTTCCAGCGACCACCCGCGCCCGAGGCTGTTTTGCACAAGGCGCGGGTGTTTTTTTGGCGGGGGCGGTGGGGGGGCGCAAGCGGCTTGACGTGCTGGCGGGCGCTTGATTACTCTGGCGGACGTGAAAATGCAAGATGGCATAAAAGAGAAAACCCGCCAATGCTGGCGGGTTTTCCCTGCTGTCGTATGTCCCCGGGGGGAGGCTTGCGCCCACAAATCCCGTGGCTAGCGGCTTGAATGTTGGCGTTTTTGGGCGGGCGTGTCAAATGCCCGGCGCGGCTAAGCCGCGCGTCTGCCCAGCCCTTCGCTGAGTAGCGAGAGCACCAGCGAATTGAGTGAGACGCCTTCGGCGCGGGCGCGGGCGGAGAGGCGGGCGTGGAGGGTTTTGGGTACGCGGGTGACAAAGCGCCCGGAGGCGCGCGGCGCGGTGGTGTCTTCAATGCGGAAGGACGGCGCGGGGATTTCTTCGCCCATGTCTGCCAGTGCGGAAATGAAGGATGAGAAGGCATCCCTGCCGTTTTCCAGCGCCTCGGCTTCGGTTTCGCCATCGGACATGCAGCCGGGCAGGTCGGGGAAGGTAATCAAAAAACCGCCGCCGTCTTCTTCGGAGAGCGGGCTGATGGTGTGTGCATATGCTTCAAACGGCCACGGCGGGGTGACGGCGGGGATTTTTTTCACGAAGTCATCCATTCTGATTCCTCCTGTGTTCGTCCAGCGCATCCACGAGCGCCACGAATTTCTTTACGTACACCGGCTTGATGGGTTTGTGCGCTGGAACGGGAAACGAAGCCCGGATTTCTTTGGCGGAAAAAATGTGGTGGCTGCCGCCGTCGTTGCGTACTGCCATGCCCATTTGCCGGGCAACCGTAATAAGCTGCTCAATGCGCCAGTCACGCGGATTGTTGCGCATTGCATCGAGCAGTTTGGCGGCTTTGTTCATGGGTGAATGGTGCCGTATTTAGTATCACGAAGCAAGGTGGGCGCGGGGATTTCTTTGCATATGCCTGCCGCCCGTCGGCTTAGTAGCCGAAGGGCGTGTAGGGCGGTTCGTCGGCTTCGCGGTCGAAAGTTTGCTCTTGCAGCCAGTCGAAGATGAGTTGCGCGCCTTCTTCCCAGCCTTCTTCCATCATGCAGCCGTGACCGAAGCCGGAGAGGATGTGCGCCGGAAGCTGGTAGGTGGCGGCGGTCATGTAGACCAGTGAGGGCGGAATCAGGCGGTCGAACTCGGCGCCGACAATGAGCATGGGCGGGCGCTGTTGCATGAGGACGGGGTTGGGCAGGTTGAAGAAGGTCATGTCCCACAGCGCGCGGTGCGATTCGGGCTGGGCGCAGGCGGCGATGTAGTCGAGCCGGCGTTCGTCGAGCGGGCGGTAAAACAGCGCGTCGCGAATGCTTTGCGTGCTGGGCGCGGCACCCATCATTGCCTGGTTGAGGTCGACGAGCACGTTCGGGCTGCTCCACGCCAGCCCCAGCGCCGAGCCAAGCAAGCCCTGCGGCGGCACGGAACACAGCAGCACGCTGGCGGCAGTGACCGGGTGCACGTCTTGTTCCAGATACTTTTGCACCACCATGCCGCCCATCGAGTGACCGATGAGGATGGGCGGGTGATCGAACTGGCGGGCGATGTGGGCGACGTTTTCGACGTAGTCGTCAATGCCGTAACTATCGAGATATTCGTGGCCGCGACTGTTGCCGTGCGCGACCAGCGAGAGGGCATAACAGGGATAGCCGCGCGCGGCAAACCAGGGCAGGTAGTTGTCCTGCCAGCACCAGGCGCCGGTGTAGGCACCGTGAATGAACAGGATGGGATTGGGGCGGGTGGGGTTGTCCAGCCCGGCGGTGAGGATTTCCAGACCGTCGCGGTCGGGCAGCGGGGCAATCATGGGCGCACCTCGTGGGCGGGGGAAAAAGCGTTCATGGTCTGTCCTGTTGGTGTGTTGCGCTGCGCAGTGTACCGCAAGGGCGGGGCGGGACGATGGTGTGCGCGCATCAGTTTTGCAGCGCGGCTTGACGCAGGCGGAAGAGTTCGTCGCGCACGCGGGCGGCGGCTTCAAATTCGAGGTCGCGCGCGTGCTGCTGCATGGCTTTTTCCAGCCGGCGCATTTCGCGCCCCAGCGCTTTTTCGTCGCGCAGCAGCGCGGCGAGGCGTTCGGCTTCGGCGTGGCGGTTGCTGGCTTCTGCCAGCGTGGCGGCGTCCGCGCCTTCGGGGTTGATGTCGATGATGCTTTTGATGGGCTTGGTGATGCTGCGCGGGGTGATGCCGTGCTGGGCGTTGAAGGCAAGCTGTTTTTCGCGTCGGCGTTCGGTCTCGTCGATGGCGGCGCGCATCGAGCGCGTGATGCTGTCGGCGTACAAAATGGCGGTGCCGTGCAGGTGGCGCGCGGCGCGCCCGATGGTTTGAATCAGCGAACGCTCCGAGCGCAAAAAGCCTTCCTTGTCGGCATCGAGCACGGCGACCAGCGAGACTTCAGGAATGTCCAGCCCTTCGCGCAGCAGGTTGATGCCCACGAGAATGTCAAATTCGCCCCGGCGCAGGTCGTGGATGAGTTCGACACGTTCGACGGTTTCAATATCCGAATGCAGATAGCGCGCTTTCAGGTGGTTGTCGGTCAGATAGCCGGTGAGGTCTTCTGCCATGCGCTTGGTGAGCGTGGTGACCAGAATGCGCTCGCCAGCGGCGATGCGGCGTTTGGCCTCGGCCAGCAGGTCGTCGACCTGCGTGCTGGCTTCCCGCACGATGATTTCGGGGTCGACCAGCCCGGTGGGGCGCACGACCTGTTCGACCACTTGCGCCTGATGTTCGCGCTCGTAGTCGGCAGGCGTGGCGGAAATGAAGATGGTTTGCGGCATGAGCGCTTCAAATTCGGCAAAGCGCAGCGGGCGGTTGTCCATCGCCGAG
>JAFZMK010000280.1 GCA_017553285.1 Rhodocyclaceae bacterium | reverse complement strand
GCCCACGTACCAGATGCGTTCGGGGCCGGGTTCACCCAGTTCTTTTTCCAGCAGTTCGCGGTCCTGGGTTTTTTCGTTCATGCCGTCGACGCCCACTTCCAGCCCGCGCAGGGCTTTCTGGAACGATTCCTGGAAGGTGCGACCAATGGCCATCACTTCGCCCACGGACTTCATCTGCGTGGTCAGGCGGTCGGGCGCCTGGGGGAATTTTTCAAAGGCGAAACGCGGGATTTTGGTGACCACGTAGTCGATGGTCGGCTCAAAACTGGCGGGCGTGGCACCGCCGGTGATGTCGTTGCGCAATTCATCGAGTGTGTAGCCCACCGCCAGCTTGGCGGCAATCTTGGCAATCGGAAAGCCGGTGGCTTTGGAAGCCAGCGCCGACGAGCGCGATACGCGCGGGTTCATTTCAATGACCACCATGCGGCCATCGGCAGGGTTGATGGCAAATTGCACGTTGGAGCCGCCCGTGTCGACGCCGATTTCACGCAGCACGGCAATCGAGGCGTTGCGCAGGAGCTGGTATTCCTTGTCAGTGAGCGTCTGCGCCGGTGCGACAGTGATGGAGTCGCCGGTGTGCACGCCCATCGGGTCAAGGTTTTCAATCGAGCAGATGATGATGCAGTTGTCCGCCTTGTCGCGCACCACTTCCATCTCAAACTCTTTCCAGCCCAACAGCGATTCTTCAATCAGCAACTCGTGCGTGGGCGAGGCTTCCAGACCGCGCTTGCAGATGGCGACAAATTCTTCCATGTTGTAGGCGATGCCGCCGCCGGAGCCGCCCAGCGTGAAACTGGGACGGATGATGACCGGAAAACCGATGCCCGCCTGCACCTGCAAGGCTTCTTCCAGACCGTGCGCGATGCCTGAGCGCGCCGAAGAAAGCCCGATGCGGGTCATCGCCTCTTTGAATTTCAGGCGGTCTTCGGCCTTGTCGATGGCGGCTTCGGATGCGCCGATGAGTTCCACGCCGTATTTTTCCAGCACGCCGTGACGGGCAAGGTCCAGCGCACAGTTCAGCGCCGTCTGCCCGCCCATGGTCGGCAAGATGGCGTCGGGGCGTTCTTTTTCGATGATGCGTTCAACAAACTGCCAGGTAATCGGTTCGATGTAGGTCGCATCCGCCGTGCCCGGGTCGGTCATGATGGTGGCGGGGTTGGAATTGACCAGAATGACGCGGTAGCCTTCTTCGCGCAGCGCCTTGCACGCCTGTGCGCCGGAGTAGTCAAATTCGCACGCCTGACCAATCACAATCGGGCCGGCGCCAATAATCAGGATGCTTTGCAGGTCGGTTCTTTTCGGCATGGTGGTGCTCTATGTGCGGGTGCGGGTTCAGGCGCGGGCGTCGCGCATGAGGGCGACGAAACGGTCAAACAGGCCGCTGACGTCATGCGGCCCGGGGCTGGCTTCGGGGTGCCCCTGAAAGGAAAAGGCGGGCGCGTCCGTCAGTTCAATGCCTTGCAGGGAACCGTCGAACAGCGAAACGTGGGTGGCACGCACGTTGGCGGGAAGCGTGGCGGCATCGACGGCGAAACCGTGGTTCTGGCTGGTAATCATCACCGTGCCCAAATCCAGGTCTTTCACCGGATGGTTCGCCCCGTGATGCCCAAACTTCATTTTCACCGTCTGCGCGCCGGCGGCCAGCGCCAGCAGTTGATGCCCCAGACAGATACCGAACAGCGGCAGCTTGCGGGCGACAAATTCGCGGATGGCAGCGATGGCGTAGTCGCACGGTTGCGGGTCCCCGGGGCCGTTGGACAAAAACACGCCGTCCGGACGCAGCGCCAGCACTTCTTCGGCAGGCGTGTTGGCCGGTACCACAGTCAGCCGACAGCCGCGCGAAGCCAGCATCCGCAGGATGTTGCGCTTGACACCAAAGTCATACGCCACCACGTGCGGCGCGTCATTCGCCGCTTCACAAGTGGCATAGCCCGCGCCCAGCGCCCATTCGCCTTCCGTCCACGGGTACGGCTGTTGCACGGTGACTTCGCGCGCCAAATCCATGCCCGCCAACCCCGGAAAGGCGCGCGCGGCGGCCAGTGCAGAATCCACATCGGGTTCCGCGCCGTGCTTGGCGGTGAGAATCGCCCCGCCCTGCGCGCCTTTTTCGCGCAAGATGCGGGTGAGCTTGCGGGTGTCAACACCGGCGATGGCAACGACGTTTTGCGCCTGCAACCACTCTTGCAGCGATTGCGTGCTGCGGAAATTGGACGCCAGTCGTGGCAGGTCGCGAATCACCAGCCCGGCAGCATGGGCGCGGGACGATTCCACGTCTTCCGCGTTGGCGCCGGTGTTGCCGATGTGCGGGTAAGTAAGCGTGACAATCTGGCGGCAATAGCTGGGGTCGGTGAGGATTTCTTGATAGCCCGTCATCGACGTATTGAAGACCACTTCGCCTGCCGTGGCGCCGCTGGCACCAATACCCGAACCACGAAAAACGGTGCCGTCTGCCAGCACCAGAACAGCCGAAGGGAATGCCGCCACGATAGAACTCCTGATAGCCAGATTGCAGGCGTTAAAAACGGGACGCCCGCCCCGGGCATCCCGCCTGCACAAATTTTTCGGATTGTAGCACAGACGGCGAGCGCGCCGCAGCCTCTGCTACCACATCTGCACGTCCCACCCGACGCTGCGGGCGTGTGCCGCCAGCGCCTCGTCGGG
>JAFZMK010000041.1 GCA_017553285.1 Rhodocyclaceae bacterium | reverse complement strand
GAGCAGGGCGGTGAGTTCGGCGGTGCGGTCGGGTTGCATGGTGGGCAGAGGAGAAGGTCAACGAAAAACGGCGCGGCAAACCGGCAAGAGGTTTGCGAGCGCCGTTGTGCTTTGCCGAGCCTGGCCGGGTGTGTACAACCCGGTCGCAGCGCCCCTCGGCAGGGGGCGTATTCTAGCAGCGTGTGGCGGGTGTTATTGCGGTTTTTGTTCTTTGAGCCGACGCAGCATCTGCGGGTCGGTCAGTGCGCTGTAAGTGCTGATGTCGTAAGGGTCAAGCCGCACGCGGCACAGTTCGCGGTTGTTTTCGTCCAGTCCGAGGACGATTTCGCCCGTGCCCGATTCGTTGGCGCAGCGGGTGACGGTGGTGCAAAACGCCTGCATCACGCCCGCTGCACGCACGGCGAGGGTTTCGCGATCGCGGCGGTAGGTGTCTGCCTGCGCGACGGGAATCTGGTAGCCGTCAATCAGGACAGTTTCCAGATTGCCTTCAATGACTTTTTCGACTTCGGCGTATTCGGAGCTGGTTATTTTTATGTTGGGCATGATGTTGTCTGCCAGAGGGGGCTGGCAGAGAGTTTGGGGCAGCAAAATTATAGCGGGCGCGCCGCAAAAAAGGGCGCGCCAACGCGCCAGCTTGCCAACCCTGCACGCGCACTGTACGCTTGCACACATGAACACGCTCAGCATCACCCTTCCGGACACGCTGCACGCCTTCGTGCAACAGCAAGCCACGCGGCACGGCTGCGGCAGCGGTGAATACCTGTGCCAGCTCGTCACCCGCGAACAGGAGCGCGAGGCGCTGCGTGCCCTGCTGCTGGACGGCGCCGCGTCCAGCCCCGCCGCCCCCGTTGACGCCGCCTACTTTGAGCGCCTGCGCGCGCAGGTACATCGCCACACCGCCACAGGCGCGCAGGAATGAACGCCAAACCGCTCATCCCGCGCGAGCGGGCGGAACGCGACATACAGGAGGCGCTGGATTGGTATCTGCTTGAAGCGGGCGCACACGTCGCGCTTGGCTTCATTGACGCACTCGAACAGGCATACGAGCACATTGCCCGGTTTCCGGCAACAGGTTCTCCCCGCTACGCCCACGAGCTTGAACTGCCCGGCTTGCGCTCGTGGACATTGAAACGCTATCCCTACATCGTGTTCTACCTTGAGCGCGAGGACTGCATCGACATCTGGCGTGTACTGCACAGCCGCCGGGACATTCCGGCGTGGCTGCGCGCGCAGCCACATTAACCGCCGCGTGCCTTGCGCGCGGGCGGCAAATCGGTGCAGTGGCCAAGTGCAGCTTCGGCGGCCATGCCGATGCTCTCGCCTAGCGTGGGGTGCGGGTGGATGGTTTTGCCGATGTCGAGCGCATCCGCGCCCATTTCGATGGCAAGGCACACCTCGCTAATCAGGTCGCCTGCGCCCATGCCGACGATGCCGCCGCCAAGGATGCGGCCGCTGGCGCGGTCAAAGAGCAGCTTGGTGAAGCCGTTGTCGGTGCCGTTGGCTATCGCGCGCCCGGACGCCGCCCAGGGGAACAGCCCCTTGTCAAACGCCACGCCCTCTTTTTTGAGCTGTTCCTCGGTTTTGCCCGCCCAGGCGACTTCGGGATGCGTGTAGGCGACCGAGGGAATTTGCAGCGCGTCAAACGCCGCCTTGTGTCCGGCGATGGTCTCGGCGGCGACGTGCGCTTCATGCACCGCCTTGTGCGCCAGCATGGGCTGGCCGACGATGTCGCCGATGGCGAAGATG
>JAFZMK010000008.1 GCA_017553285.1 Rhodocyclaceae bacterium | reverse complement strand
GCTGGCTTCGGCAGGCGCATCTGCCGCCTTGCCCTGCGCCGTGGCGGGTTGCTCCGGCGCGGCAGGCGTTTCTGCCACAACGGGTGCGGGCGCGGCCTCCACTGCGTCGCCCGCTTGCGGCGCAGGCGGTGCCTTGGTCCTGGCTTTGGGTTTGGGGGCGGGCGCAGACGCGGGCGCTTCTTCGGCCTGCTTGGCGCGCAGCGCCGCCGCTGCGGCAGCCTCGGCGGCGGCTTTCGCCGCCAGCACTTCGCGCGAGACCAGCGTGCGTTTTTTGCGCACTTCCACCTGCACGGTGCGCGCCTTGCCCGTGGTGACATCGACGGCGCGCAACTCGGAAGTCTGGCGGCGGGTCAGCGTAATCTTGCCGCGCGTTTTGGCTTCGCCATGCGACTGGCGCAGAAAATCCAGCAGCACCTGTTTATCTTGCGCGCTGACTGCGTCCTCAGCCCGGCTTTTCTTCACGCCCGCGCGTTCAAACTGCGCCAGCAGCTCTTCGACCGGCTTCTTGAGTTCTTCAGCAAAGCGGGCTACGTTCATTTCATCCATCTCGGCAAACCCTCCTCTGTTCCGCTCACTCCTCAAACCAGTGGGCGCGCGCTTCGCGGATGAGATTGGCAGCGCGCTCTTCGTCCACTCCGGTCAGCTCCACCAGTTCGTCCACCGCGAAATCGGCCAGACCGTCGCGCGTCGTCACCCCGTGCTGCGCCAGTTTGGCAGCCAGCGTTTTTTCCATGCCGGGCAGCGCCAGCAGGTCTTCGGAGACGTTTTCAATCTGCTCTTCGGTGGCAATCGCTTCGGTGAGCAGGACGTTGCGGGCGCGCTCGCGCAGCTCATTGATGGTCTCGTCATCCAGCTCTTCGATTTCCTGCATTTCGGCCAGCGGCACGTAGGCGATTTCTTCCAGCGTGGTAAAGCCTTCGTCAATCAGGATGTCGGCCAGTTCGGCATCCACGTCCAGACGTTCGACGAAGAGTTCGCGAATCACGCGGCGCTCTTCATCCATTTTCTGCGCCGATTCGCTCTCGCTCATCAGGTTGATGGTCCAGCCGGTCAGTTCGGAGGCCAGACGCACGTTTTGCCCGCCGCGCCCGATGGCAATCGCCAGATTGCTTTCATCGACCACCACGTCCATGCTGTGATGTTCTTCATCGACGACGATGGACACCACTTCCGCCGGTTGCAGCGCGGCGATGACGAACTGCGCCGGGTCCGGCGACCAGATGATGATGTCGACCTGCTCGCCAGCGACTTCGTTACGCACCGCCGTCACCCGCGAACCGCGCAGCCCCACGCAGGTGCCGACCGGGTCGATGCGGGGGTCTTTGGAGTGCACGGCAATCTTGGCGCGCAGCCCGGGGTCGCGGGCGCAGCCCTTGATTTCCAGCAGCCCTTCTTCGATTTCGGGCACTTCCAGTTCAAACAGGCGGGCGAGAAAATCGGGCGAGGTGCGCGAGAGCAGCAACTGCGGGCCGCGCGCGCCACGGTCCACCCGCAGCAGCACGGCCTTGGTGCGGTCGCCCATGCGCAGGTTTTCGCGCGGAATCATGTGCTCGCGCGGAATCACGGCTTCCATACGGCCAATTTCGATGATGGCATTGCCGCCGCGCTCGATGCGCTTGATGTTGCCGGAGACCAGGTATTCGTTGCGGTCGAGAAAGTCGTTCAGGATTTGTTCGCGCTCGGCATCGCGGATGCGCTGCAAAATCACCTGCTTGGCAGCCTGCGCGCCGACGCGGCCAAAGTCGATTGGCTCCAGCGCTTCTTCCACATACTGGCCGACTTCCACGTCGGCACCGTGCTCTTCGCGCGCGTCAATCAGGCCGATTTCGGCGTCATCATTGGTGACTTCCGCATCGGGCAGAATCAGCCAGCGGCGGAAGGATTCGTAGTCGCCCGTCTCACGGTCGATGGACACGCGCACGTCGGCATCGTCAGCCATGTTCTTTTTGGTCGCCGAGGCCAGCGCCATTTCCAGCGCGCCAAAGACGATTTCGCGGTCAACGTTCTTCTCACGCGCCAGCGCATCGACCAACAGCAAAATTTCACGGCTCATTTACGTTTTCTCCAGCATAGTTATTCAGTCAAACACCGGCACCAGCCGGGCGCGGTCCATGTCCGCCAGCGGCAGGGCGACTTCGCCCGCTTCGGTGCGAAGATGCAGCACGTCGTCTGCAAGGTTCAGGATTTCCCCGGAAAAATTGCGCTGCCCATCGACGGCCACGCGCATCTTCACCTGCGCTTGCTGACCGGCGAAGCGGACAAAATCGGCGGCTTTTTTCAGCGGCCTGTCCAGCCCCGGCGAGGAAACTTCCAGGCGGTCGTAATCGACGTTTTCCACTTCAAAAACGCGCTGAAGCTGACCGCTGACCTCGGCGCAGTCATCGACCGTGACGCCGCGCGCGATGTCAATGAACACGCGCAGCAAGCGGGCGCGGGGCGAGCACTCGAAATCGACGAGTTCGTAGCCCATGCCTGCCACTGTCTGCTGCACCAGTTCTTCCAGATTCATTTTTTGACCGCACAAAATAAAAAATGGGCAAAGCGCCCATTCCTGTTTGATTCCTGCCGCGAACCGTAGGGAGAATCCCGCGCCGCACGCCGCCGCGCAAAATTCAAAGCCTGCTGATTATAGCTTGAAAATCCGCTGTATGCAACGCACGCAGGCTGCTATAGTCCGCGTCTTGCCCGCATCCAGCCTGCCCGCGCCATGTTTGGCTTTGACTCGCCCCTGCCGCTCCTCACCGTCTGCTTTGCCGCCTTGCTGCACGGCATCAGCGGGCTGGGCTTTCCGCTGCTGCTCACCGCCATCCTTGCCACCTTCATGCCGATGAAGGTGGCCGTGGCCATCAGCCTGTGGCCGACGCTGTTGCTCAACGTGCTGAGCATCGCCTCGGCAGGCTGGCGGCAGACGGCGAACATCCTGCGCCGCTACGCACGGCTGGCAGCCAGCAGCGTGCTGGGCAGTTTTGTCGGCATGGCGCTGCTGGTGCATCTGCCGCAGGCGTGGTTTCAGGTATTGCTGGCGGCGATGATGTTGCTGCTGGTAGCGCAACAGGCGCGACACGGGCACACCGCACCGGCGCTGGCGGCGACTTCGGCGCGCGCCGAAATCGGCTTCGGTCTGCTCGCCGGGCTGGTTGGCGGGGCGACGAACGCGATGTCGCCCGTCATCCTGCTCTATTTGCTGGCGCGCAAAACGCCCGTGGAAGACATCGCCCCCGCCGCCAACCTGTGCTATGCCACAGGCAAGCTCTGCCAGCTCATCACGCTCTACGCCGTCGCGCCCGAACTGCTGCCCGCCGCGATGCTGCCCGACATTGCACTGGCGGCAGCGCTGGCAGTGGTTTTTCTGCTCATCGGCTTGCGCATCCGCCGCTTCATCCCGGCACGGCGCTTTCGCGTGCTGCTGCTCTGGCTGGTGTTCGCACTGGCGCTATTTACCGGCATCAGCGGCCTGCGCGCGCTGCTTGCCTAATCCGCCTCACACCGCCGACGCTTCGGCGAAGAACCACGCTTGCAGCGCCTGCGGCGTATCCAGCACCGCCAGATGCGGCGCGCCCTGCAACGCCGCTTTCGGATGCGCGCCGAAGGCCACGCCTAGCGCGCGCACGCCGGCGTTGTGCGCCAGTTCCAGGTCATGCGTGGTGTCGCCCACCATCAGCGTGCGCTCCGGCGGCGTTTGCAGCTCGTCCATGATGTCCAGCAACATTTGCGGATTGGGTTTGGACGGGCATTCGTCCGCCGTGCGTTCGGTGAGGAAAAACCGCCCCGTGTCGCTGTGGCGCATCGCGCGCGCCAGGCCGACGCGACTTTTGCCAGTCGCCACCGCCAGTTTTTTGCCCGCTTGCGTCAGTGCTTCCAGCATCGGGCGCACGTTCGCAAACAGGCGCAATTCGTGGTCGTTGCCCAGATAGTGAAAACGGTAACGTTCGGCCAACTGCTGCATCTGCTGCACGGGCATGGTGGGCACGGCCTGCCGCAGCGCCTGCGCCAGTTCCAGCCCGATCACCTGCCGCACCGCCGCATCCGTGGGCGGTGGCAAATCCAGGTCACGACAGGCTTTCTGGATGGCGACGACAATCGCGCCCGCCGAATCCATCAAGGTGCCGTCCCAGTCGAAAACAATCAGGTCAAAGGCTGCGTGGTTTTTCATGGCGTTATGCGTGGTTGTGAAGCTGGGCGGCCAGGGCGTGGTCGCGGTCGCGCAGTTCGCGTTCCGCCAGCCAGTGCTCGCGGCCATAGACGTAGTCCGGCCACAGTTCGCGCACGGTGGTTTCCCGCTTCATGAGGCGGCGGGCGAGATCGACCAGCGCGTACACGTCGTCCATGGTGAGGACTTCCACCGGCGCGACGAGATTCAACATGTGCGAATCTGCGGAAACTTCAATGTGTGCGCTGGGGCGCACGGTGTAGTCGATACCGTCGCGCTCGGCGGCATCTTGTTGCGCAAAAAAAGCCTGCCAGAGCCGTTGATGCGCCTCATCCGTTTCCGGCAGCAGCCGGTAGCTCACCACTTTTTTGCGCGAACGCCCGAGTTTTTTGTAAGTCGGAATCTTGTTCGTCCACCAATCCCGCTGCCCGTCCGAAAGCGCCTGCCAGTACTGATCAAACACCTGTCGCTCGATTTCGTCCTGATACGCCGTTCTCGGGTGCACGTGAAAGACCCAGACGCGGCGGCGGTTGAGCACAAACTGCGCATCCGACCAGTAGGACAAGGAACGGTACGGCGGTTCATAAAGATGCGGAATGTAATCGCCGCGCGGGCTGTTGCCGTGCCACGGTTGGTTGCGGTGGTATTGCTTCATTTTGCGGCGAAGCATCTCAAAGCGTTTGTTTTTCATGAATGTTCCTCTTTCTGGATTGTTCGGTGCGGGCGGGGGCGACGCAGGCTTCGTCCGGCGCGCCCAGTTGTGCCACAAACGCCTGCAATTGTGGCGGCAGCGGCGCGGCAAGGTGCAGCATCTCGCCGCTGACCGGGTGCGGCAGCGCAAGACACGCGGCGTGCAAAAACATGCGTTTCAGCCCCTGCTTTTCCAGCGCCTTGTTCAACGCAAAATCGCCATATTTGTCGTCGCCCGCCAGCGGAAAGCCCCGGCTGGCCAGATGCACGCGAATCTGGTGCGTGCGCCCGGTTTTGAGTTCCACTTCCAGCAGCGAATAGTCCGCCCAACATTGCAGGCGGCGCACGATGCTGTGCGCGGGTTTGCCCTGTTTGCTCACGCGCACGCGCCGCTCGCCATCGGGCAGCAGGTATTTTTCCAGCGGCAGCCGGATGTGTTCGCGCGCGTTCGGAAAGCGCCCTTTCACCAGCGCAAGATAGCGTTTTTCCACGCGCCCTTCGCGCAGCATGTCGTGCAGCGCGCGCAAGGCGCTGCGCTTGCGCGCAACGAGGAGCAGACCGGAGGTTTCGCGGTCCAGCCGGTGTGCCAATTCCAGAAAACGCTCGTCCGGGCGCTGGCGGCGCAGTTGTTCGATAACGCCGAAGGCCACACCGCTGCCGCCGTGCACGGCCAGCCCGGCGGGTTTGTCCAGCACCAGCAAGGCAGCGTCTTCATGCACCAGCGGCAGGGGCGCGCCGGCGGGCACGAAGGTTTGCGGCGCGGCAGCCGTGCGCACGGGCGGAATGCGCACGCGGTCGCCCGAGCGCACGCGCGCGCCCGCCTGCGTGCGAGCGCCGTTCAAACGTACTTCGCCGCTGCGGATGATGCGGTAAATATGGCTTTTGGGCACGCCTTTCAGGTGGCGCAGCAACCAGTTATCCAGCCGCATCCCCGCCAGCGCCTCGTCGACGGCAACGATGCGCACAGCGGCGGAAACATCACAGTTTTTGCTTTGCCGGGTATTCATGAATATACTTCGCGTCCGTCCGGGCGGTTCTGTTTCTGGATTTCGTCTGCCAGAAGGTGGCGAAGGCAAGGAATCGCAGCCCGTTTTGCGCGCTCCCGTCCAGACAACCATTACGAAGTCCTGCGGCTTCGCGTCTGCCGCTCCAAAAGGAGCGATGGTAACGCAAGGCGGTGCCGATGCGCCGCACAGCTCGCAGTGCTTTCAAACTCACCTTACTTGTTCAACGTATTTTTGACGCGCGAATCACGCGCGCCTGGCAGGAACCAGCGAGGTGCCGCACACCGCCCCGCCCACTGGCGGGTTTTCCTGTTGCGGCATCCCGCAAACCCGAAAACCGCTTTTCGTTCACGTGCATACCGAATTTGTCCTTACCCGAATCCGTACCGCATTGCTGACATTTTCTCCGCCCGCAGCGGCTGGAGAGCGGCACCCGTCCTGCCTGCGCACGATTTGCGCGCGGGAGTCCGAATCACATGAAACGTATGCTGTTCAACGCCACGCAACAAGAAGAACTGCGCGTGGCCATTGTCGATGGGCAAAAGCTCATTGACCTTGACATCGAATCGTCCGCCAAGGAAGAACGCAAAAGCAACATCTACAAAGCCGTCATCACCCGCATCGAGCCGAGCCTCGAAGCGGTGTTTGTCGATTACGGCTCCGAGCGCCACGGTTTTCTGCCCTTCAAGGAAATCGCCCAATCCTATTTTGAGCAAAACGGCGGGCGCGGGCGCAATGGCGAAAACCTGCAAATTGGCCAGGAACTGGTCGTACAGGTCGAAAAAGACGAACGCGGCAACAAGGGCGCCGCGCTGACCACCTACATTTCGCTGGCGGGTCGCTATCTTGTCCTGATGCCCAACAACCCGCGCGGCGGCGGCGTATCGCGCCGCGTGGAAGGCGAAGACCGCAACGAACTGCGCAGCATCATGGACCAGCTCGACGTGCCCGGCGGCATGAGCCTGATTGCCCGCACCGCCGCCATTGGTCGCAGCGCCGAAGAACTGCAATGGGACCTCAACTACCTGCTGCAACTGTGGCAAGCCATTGAAGGTGCCGCCGCGCAGCAGGCCGGCGCCTTCCTCATCTATCAGGAAAGCAGCCTCGTCATCCGCGCCATTCGCGACTACTTCCAGCCGGACATTGGCGAAATCCTCATCGACACCGAAGACATCTTCGAGCAAGCCCGCCAGTTCATGGAACACGTCATGCCGGGCAACATCACCCGCGTCAAGCGTTATCACGACGATGTACCGCTGTTTTCCCGCTTCCAGATTGAGCACCAAATTGAATCGGCCTACGCCCGTCAGGTGAATCTGCCCAGCGGCGGCGCGATTGTCATCGACCACACCGAAGCGCTGGTCTCGGTCGACGTCAACTCCGGGCGCGCCACCAAAGGTTCGGACATTGAAGAGACCGCGCTGCGCACCAACTGCGAAGCTGCCGACGAAATCGCCCGCCAGCTTCGTCTGCGCGATTTGGGCGGGCTGATTGTCATCGACTTCATCGACATGGAATCGTCCAAAAACCAGAAAGAAGTCGAAAACCGCCTGCGCGAAGCCCTGCGCTACGACCGCGCCCGCGTGCAAACCGCCCGCATCAGCCGCTTTGGTCTGCTGGAGCTTTCCCGTCAGCGGCTGCGTCCGGCGCTGGCCGAGACCAGCTACATCCCCTGCCCGCGATGCAGCGGCACGGGGCACATCCGCTCCATCGAATCGTCCGCCCTGCACATTTTGCGGCTGATTGAAGACGAAGCGATGAAAGAAAACACCGGCGGCGTGCACGTGCAAGTGCCGGTTGATGTCGGCACCTTCCTGCTCAACGAAAAGCGCACCGACATTGCCCGCATCGAACTGCGCCACAAAATCCACCTCATCATCGTCCCCAACCGTCATCTGGAAACGCCGCAGTACGAAATCCTGCGCCTGCGTCACGACCAGCTCAATGCCGACGACATCGCGCTGGCCAGCTACCAGATGGTCAGCCAGCCCGAGGCCGAAAGCCTGCGCCTGACCGGCGACAAGAGCGAACCCAAGCCCGCGCGCCCCGAAGCCGCCGTCAAAGGCATCCAGCACGACGCCCCGCCGCCGGCGAAAGCCGCCGCCAGCGCCGACGCCAACGCCGACGGCTTCATCAAACGCATCTTCAACTGGCTCACCGGCAGCCACACCCAACCTGCCGCCAACGCTGCCGACGCCGAAGCCAAACCGCGCACACGCAGCCGCGCCAGCGCGCAAAGCGAACAAGGCACCAGCCGCAGCAACAACCGCCGCCGCAACGCCCGCGACAAAGACAAAGACAAAACCAGCGACGACACCCAAACCAGCCGCGAAAGCAACCGCCGCACGCGCAGCAACACCCGCGCGCGTGACGCAGAAAAAGCGCAGGACGCCGCCAGCGCCAACAACCGCCGCAGCGCCAAAGCCGCCACGGATGAGGCCACCAGCGAAGCCCCGCGCAGCCGCAGCCGTTCGCGCACCGCCGCCGCCCAGCAAGCGCCCGCCGCGCAAGACGCCG
>JAFZMK010000279.1 GCA_017553285.1 Rhodocyclaceae bacterium | reverse complement strand
TGGGCGTTGAGTTCCGCGACGATTTCCATCGCCCCTGCTACGGGCAGTTCCTTCGGACACAATTCGGAAAAAGCGCGCTGGGCATCAATGTCGATACTGATTACGCTCATGATTCATCCTTTTTGGGGAACGGGGTTGTAACGGGCGCCGAAATCGGCAAGGTCGGGCATGGGCAGAAAATCCCGTTCGGCATCCAGCCCGGCGAGCCGCGCGCGCCACGCTTGCAACACCTGCGCGCGCGCTTGCGGCGTGATGTAGGGAATGTGCCAGCCGGCAAATGGTTTCAGCACGGAACAGCCGGTGTAGCCCAACGTGCCTTGCAACAGCGGTTTCAGCAGGGTTTCCAGCGGGCCGTGAATGCCGCTCTCGCCAAACATGTCTTCGCGCCCGCCCAGCGTCACGCCCACCAGCGCGCGCTTGCCCGCCAGCCCGCCACGGTTGTAAAAACGTTTGCCGCCATAGATTTTGCCGGAGACCAGTACGCGGTCAAACCAGCCTTTGAGAATCGCGGGCACGGAAAACCAGAATAGCGGGAAGGTGAGCACCAGCAGGTCGCAGGCCAGCAGTTTGTCCAGCTCGGTGCGGATGTCTTCGGGCAGCGTGCCGTGCTCGGCGGCGTGGCGCTGTTCCAGCGCATAGACGCAGTAGTCGGGATTGGCGCGGCTGGCAAAATCTTCGGCGCTGGCCACGGGGTTAAAACGCATCGCGTAGAGGTCGGAAACCGTCACTGTGTGCCCTTGCTGACGAAAGACTTCCACCGCCGCATCTTTCATCGCGGCGCAGAAGGATTGCGGCTCAGGGTGCGCGTGAACAAGCAGGATATTCATGGTGCAAAAGACGTGTGGGGCAAAAACTTCATTTCGGCGCATCTGCATCCGGCGTGACGGCGGTCTCCTGCGCGGGCACGGGCAGGGTTTCGTCTTCTTGCGCCACCGCTGGCGGTTTGCGCCCGGCACCGGCCAGCAGCAGGCCGACTTCGTAGAGCAAAATCATCGGAATGGCCAGCATCAGTTGCGAGACTACGTCGGGCGGCGTGACGATGGCGGCGATGATGAAGGCGGCGACGATAATGTAGCGGCGCGCGGCGCGCAGTTTTTCGATGCTCACCACGCCCACGCGCACCAGCAAAACCACTGCCACCGGCACTTCAAAGGCGATGCCGAAGGCCAGGAACATGGTCATCACGAAGGACAGATATTGCTCAATGTCGGGCGCGGCGGTGATGCTTTTCGGCGCCACCGTGGCGATAAAGCGAAACACGGTGCGAAAGACGAAGAAATAGCAAAACACCATGCCGAGCAAAAACAGCAGCGTGCTGGCCAGCACCAGCGGCAGGGCGTGGCGGCGATCGTGCGACTACAGCCCGGGGGCGACAAACGCCCACGCCTGATAGAGCACCACCGGCAGGCAGAGCAAAAACGCCACCATCAGCGTGACTTTCACCGGCACGAAAAACGGCGTGACCACGCCGATGGCAATCATCGTCGGCGCCGCGCCGCCCGCCTGCATTCCTTGTTGCAGGGTTTCAATCATCGGCGCGGCGAGCAGGTCGTAAATGCGGTTCGCCCACGGCATCAGGCAGACGAAGACGAGCAACACGGATGCGCCCGCGCGCACGATGCGGCTGCGCAGCTCGACCAGATGGCTGATAAAGGTTTCGCCTTGTGCGTCGCTCATGTCGTGTGGGCAGATTCCTGCTTCATCGGGTCAAACACGGGGCTGGCGGGCGCATCCGCCACGGCGGCTGCGGTTTGCGGCGGCGCGGCAGCGGTTTGCGGCGCGGGCGTGGTTTGTGGCGCGCCAGCTTCCGCTTGCGGCGCGGTGTCGTCTGCAGCGGCGGGCGCGGCGTCTGCGGTTTCCGTGGTTTCCGTGCCTAGCGGCGCGGGCGTTTGCGCTTCTTCGTCCGTCACAGTAAACGCGGCCATCGCTTCGCCCGCCTGCGCTTGCAG